>JAVHRH010000038.1:0-10115 GCA_036171555.1 Parcubacteria group bacterium
TATTACCACCAGCGCCTGCCCGGCTGAGCCGGGCTGCAACGGCAACAGCGCTATCTATCTTTCGGGCGGAGCGGGTACGGTCGCGCTCGTCGCACAGAATGGCAATGTAAATATAGAGGGCGGCAGTTCGCTTAAAGAGGTGACGGCCAGGCAAATAACCATGAGTGGCGGAGCAACTTTGTATTATGATAGCGGGTTAATTAGCGAAAATTTTTCTAGCGGACCCGGTGGCAGTTGGTCGTATACTCCCGGCAGTTATGTGATCCAATAGATATATTTCGCTTTGTATAATATAATAATTTTAGATTCAAAGAAGCTTCGCTTCTTTTCGATCTTCAATAAATCTTCGATTTATTTTGATGCTCAAACTTTTAGACTTAAAACCAGAAGCTTTCGGCTTGGATATTTCCGATTTGTGTTTACGAATAGCCAAACTCCAAAAAAAGCGAGACGGTTTTGTTCTGAGTTCTTATAACAAAACTCCCATCCCCGCCGGTATTATTAAAGATGGCGAGATAAAAAAAGAAAAAGAATTAGTTGAAATTATCAAAAAAGCTGTTTCGAGTGTCAAATTAAATAAACTGAATTCCAAGTATGTAATTGTTTCTTTACCGGAAGAAAAAGCTTTTTTACAGGTTATCCAAATGCCTCGTTTGTCGCCGGAAGACCTAAGGTCAGCCGTTATTTACGAAGCCGAAAATTATATTCCTTTAGGCATAGAAGAAGTTTATATGGATTCTCAGCTTGTCCAGCCGGTGAGAGACCACTTAGACCATCAAGATGTTTTGATTGCGGCTCTGCCCAGAAAAACGGTTGACCCTTACGTTAATGTTTTAAAGTCAGCAGGATTAAAGCCTTTGGCCTTAGAAATTGAATCTTTGGCGATTGCCAGATCCTTGATAGAAAATGAATTAAGCAATAACCCGACTTTGATTATTGATTTAGGGGCAAGTCGCACCAGTTTTATTGTTTTTTCCGGTTATGCTTTAAGATTTACTTCTTCCATACCCGTTTCTTCAGAAGAGCTGACGATGGCCATTTCCCGAACTCTGCAGGTTGATTCAGAAAAAGCGGAAAAATTAAAAATGAATTATGGTTTGGAAACCAAGGCCACCCGAGAAGGCGGTCAGGTCTTTGATGCTTTGATTCCTCCACTGACTGATTTAATTGAACAAATCAAAAAATGTCTGGTTTATTACCAAACGCACTCTTCTCATGAACACTTATTGTCGCATCATCAAAACGTCGAAAAAATCATGCTTTGCGGCGGCGGCGCCAATTTAAAAGGATTGCCTGATTTTTTGGCCAGGCAGCTTAGCTTTCCAGTCGTTCTGGGTAATCCTTGGGTGAATATTTCGTCTAACGATAAAGCCTTATCTCCCGAGAAGTCTTTGGGTTGCGCCACTGTTTTAGGATTAGCCTTAAGAGGGATAAAAACATAGTTACCATGGCAATCAATCTTTTACCGCCAAAAGAAAAAGAAGAATTAATCCAAGAAGAAAACCTTAAGCTGGTTTTAATTTTAGGTATTTTTGTGCTGATTTTTTTGGTTTCTTTGTCGTTAGCTTTGTTGTCGATTAAATTATATATTTCAGGTGAAGTTAGCGCCCAAAAGATTATTTTTATTGAAGCGCAAAAAGAATTACAAGATTCACCCAGCCAGCTGCTAGAAGAGCAGGTTGCTCAGGCTAATAAAAAAATTACTCAATTGGCCGATTTTTACCAGAAACAGCCGAAAATTAATAAGATCATAGGTATTATTGCCAAGGATTTGCCATCGGGCGCCTATCTGTCGAATCTGGCTGCAGATTTCTCATCGGGTGCGCCAACCTTAAATCTTGCCGGCTTTTCATTCGACCGAGAAACATTACTTCAATTTAGAGACAATTTAAACGGAGAAAAGATATTCAGTCAGGTTGATTTTCCTTCTTTTAACTGGTTAGAGCCGACCAACATTAATTTTTCAGCAGTTTTAAAACTAAAATAAGATGGTCACCGTTAAAAAAAACAATTTAGTCATTTTTCTTTTTGCCATATCAGTTATTCTATTGGTTGCCTTGGCAATTTCGCCTATTTTTAAAGAAATTAAGAACAATGCCAAAGAATTAATTTCTCAAAGAAATAATTTAGCCACTTTACGTACCGAAGTCGAAAATATCAACAAATTGAAATCAGTTTATAACGATTTTAATGAAAATCTGCAAAAAATTGACGCGGTTTTAATTAAGCCGACCGGCACGCCGGTAGAATTCATTGCTTTCCTAGAAAAGACGGCCAAAGACAGCGGAGTTAAAATGAAAATTTCTTCAACCTCTTTTGTCCAAGGGCAAGAGAATCAGTGGTCATTTTGGACTTTTCAGCTGACGGCGGAAGGTACTTTCGCTAAAGCCTCTTCTTTTTTAGAAAGAATTGAAAACGCTCCTTATTTGATTGAGGTTCAGAGCTTAAATATCAGCCAAATTAAAGGAGAAAATTCGGTTCAGGTTAATTTTAATTTAAAAACTTATACCCAGTAAGACGATTTTTATAAAATAAAAAAACTTGCTAAATGGTTAAGCTTAATTCAAAAAAAATAAAAACATTTATTCAGAAAGCTCCCCGCCGATTGGCGGAAAACACTTTTTTGACCATTTCCAGCTTATTTGTAGTTGTTTTTATTCTGGCCGGTTTGATTTTCTATCAGTATTTTATTTTAATTCAAAAAACAACACCTGAAATTACGACTGATTCCCTACAGCTTCAAAAAGAAACTTTTGATAAAACCTTACAAGTTTGGCAACAACGGGAAAATAATTTTAAAACGGCTGACGCTAAACAATACCCCGATCCTTTTCCCTCGGCGACTTCTACAAAGGCGTTGACCAAATAAAAAATTTTATCTATAATATTTAACGCTAGGCCCCCATAGCTCAATTGGATAGAGCAAAGGATTTCTAATCCTTAGGTTGTAGGTTCGAGTCCTACTGGGGGCATATGCAGAGAAAATAATCGTTTGGTTATTTTGGCTGCATTTTTCCAGCGTGGCGAGAATCTATCTTCCCTTGATGCCTTCGGGCGATAGTCGATGAAGATTTGCTTCATCTCCAGCTTCGTCCCGATTATACAATCGGGACTCGCTCTTCGAGTACTACTTGGGGCATATGGCGGCCATGGTGTAACAGCAGCACTAGAGTTTGTGGATATTTCACAACCCATCGCTTTACCAATTTTGGTTGTCGTGATAAAATGAATTAATGTCAACAAGAAAATGTAAAATTTGCGGTAAAAATTTTTATGCAAAACCCAGTCATATTAAAAATGGTTGGGCAAAGTATTGCTCACAAAAATGCCAATACAAAGGTTATCAAACTGGTAAATTGGTAAAATGCGATACCTGCGGAAAAGAGATATATAGAACACAAAAAGAATTAAGATGTTCGAAAAGTAAAAAGTTTTTTTGCAACAGATCTTGTTTTGCAATTTGGAAGAACCATTATATACTATTTGGCGAAAACCATCCTAGTTGGAAAAATGGACAAGGTTCTTATAGGGCAATTATGATGCGGGCGAATATTCTACCGATTTGTTGTAACTGTGGCATAAAGGATATTCGTGTACTTCTCACCCATCATGTTGATGGAGATAGAAAAAATAATAAAATAAAAAATTTGAAATGGTTGTGTAGAAATTGCCATTATTTAATTCATAATCGAAAAACGATTTGAGTTTATATGGCGGCCGTAGCTCAATGGTTAGAGCACTTCGCTGTGGCCGAAGGGGTTGCGCGTTCGAATCGCGTCGGTCGCCCAACCGCAGTTGGGTGAAAGATGAAGGTAAACCCGCAGGGGTAAACTTCATCGCCCGCCCACTTAAAAATCCCGCCTTTAGGCGGGATTTTTAAGTTAAGATTTTCCTATTTTTTTTCATCTAATTTTACTTTTAGTTCTATTTCTTTGCCTTCTCGTAAAACTTTTAAAGCAATTTCGTCGCCGATTTTGAATTTTTGCAGGATTTGAGCCAAAGAATTATTTTCCGTAATTTTTTCTTTTTGGCAGTCTAAAATCAAGTCAAACTCTTTTAAGCCGGCTTTTTCAGCCGAACTGCCCTCGAGAATGGGTGTTTCGCCCAGAACTTCTCGGACAATCAGGGCGCCATAATCCCGGGGCAGTTTATTTTTTCCGGCAATTTCTTTATTCAAAAGTATATATTTAATGCCCATAAAAGGCCTTCTCACTTTGCCGTATTTTTTCACTTCCTCCAAATCGCTTTTGGCGTAATTAATGGGTATGGCAAAACCAATGTTCTGGGCGCCTATGACCGTCGCCGTATTGATGCCGATAACTTTTCCTTCAATATCCACCAAAGGCCCGCCTGAATTACCCGGGTTGATGGCGGCATCAGTCTGAATCAGGCCTCTTAAACTTTCAGCTTGCTGAGTTAGGCCGGAAAAAGCCGTGATATAGCGGGAAAGCCCGGAAACAACTCCGGTGCTGATGGTGTCGTGAAATTCGCCCAAAGCATTGCCAATAGCAATAACTGTCTGGCCAATTTCGATTTTATCAGAATCGCCTAATTCGACAAAAGGCAAATTTTTTTCATTGATTTTTAAGATGGCGATATCGTTAATCTGGTCTCTGGCCACGACTTTAGCCGGATAGATTTTTTCCGGTTCCAGAATCACCGTATAGTCGGCCTCTTTGTCGCCGACCACATGGTTGGAAGTTAAAAGATAGCCGTCAGGAGAAATGATAAAACCCGAACCGCCGCCGATTTTGGTTTTTTCCGTTTTGCCATTTTGGATTCTGGGCATCATCATGTTTTCTCCGCCGTACGGAAAATAATAAAAACCCTCGACTTTGGGCAGGTCGCGGGAAATGATAATGGTAATGACGGCGGGACTCGCCTTTTTAGCGACATCAATAACCGGTGACTTTTCTGGCATATAATATATTTTAACAATAAACGTCGTTGTCAACAAGGGGGAAATGTGATAGTTTAGAAGTCAAAGAGGATTAAATCCTCTTTTCCACCTGCGCTAGCGCTTGGTATTAGAGTTAGCCCCTATAGTTCAATGGATAGAACAATCCCGTCCTAAGGGATAAATGCATGTTCGACTCAGGCTAGGGGCACAAGGAGCCAGCTCTTTAAAATCCATATTAATTTGCCGATAAGGTAGGTAATTTAAGATAAATCTATAAAATATTGCGGAAAGGAGGTGAGTATCGATGGAAGCAGTAAATAAAAAACCAGAGGAAGTTCTTATCTTCAATAAGTTTCTGTTCTTCCTGATAAAGTATGTTGGGAGTCCAATTATCTGTATTTTGCTAATAATGCTTGAGGGAATCTTCGGAAGGATTGAATTCAGGCACTACGACCGTTTACCATTATGGGAGGGGAATATAATAATCCTCCCAAATCACAGGAGCTGGTGGGATGTTATTCTCGTTCCCCATATCTATTTTCCTTGGTGGTTTCGAGAGCTTAAGAATGACCTGCCTGATTTACTGAGAGAGCTCTTGTCTGCTATCCGCCGAGTATTATGGTGGGTGGTTGATGAGAGGGTTAAGGTGAAAGTCGGGAACGGAGAGAACGTTTTTTCCCGAGATGTGCCGATTACCGCCGCTGATAAACGCAACCTGCGCTATTTTCCATGGTTAATAGGATTTATCTTTCGGATAAACCGAAAAAAGCATGGCGGAACTGTTGAAGAAAGAGCGGCATCTGCAAGATTTGCTCGGAGAGTATTAAAACGAAACGGTCGAATTATTTTCTTTGCTGAAGGGGGCAGGCTCAATAGCGTTGGCGATGAAGAGAAGATCTTTGATATTAAGACGCGAAAGCCGATATTAAGATTACTTGAGCCGGGCTTTTGCGAATTAGTATCGATCACTGGCGCAAAGGTTGTACCGGTTATACTAATCGGCACTGACAAAGTTATGCCCCCTGGGAAATTTCCCTTTCCTAGAGTTTGGCACAAAGTCATTGTGGGACTTGGCAAGCCGTTGTCTTTTCCAGTCGGTACTTCTCCAGAAGTGATAGCGAGCATTATAGACAAAGCAAGGGTTGATCTTTATTACGAAACATTGGAGGGCAAACCATAAGCTGAGTAAAAATAAATGGATTGCCCTTCATTTTTGGGCTCGTGGCTCAATGGCAGAGCGCTCTCAAATAATTCGAGAGAGGTCCCTGTTCAATCCAGGGAGGGCTCACATTTTGCACATTGAAACGTTTTAGGGTACAATTAAGGTAATGACAAAAACAACCCTTCGCAAAACGGTTCGTAAATTACGAGCTAAGGGTAAAACTTATACCGAAATACAGCAAATTTTGGCTGTGTCTATCCCTAAGAGTACACTTTCTAGTTGGTGTCAGAATGTGATTTTGCCGGTTTGGTATACTGATAAAATTCGAAACCTTAATCGTAAAAGTTTCACGAAAGCGCAAGCAATGGCGTGGGCTTCGATGCGGCGGAAACGCGAACTTTTTTTAGACAAAGTACGACAAGAAGCTGACAGAGTTCTTAAAAAGTTCAATCTGGAAAACCTTAAGATGGTTCTGGCTATGCTTTATCTTGGTGAGGGGGCAAAATGGAAGAGTCATTCCGGGCTATCACTCGGGAGCTCTGATTCCACAATAATCCTTTTATATATTTCATTGCTAGAAAAATGTTATAGGATAAAACCAAACCAGCTTAAGTGCCGGATATCTTATCGGGCAGATCAAAACATTCGTGAACTCGAAAAATATTGGTCAAGTATTACCGGAATCCCTAAAGAAAATTTTTATAAAACTAAACCTGATCCTAGAACCAAAGGAAAAAAAACGAAGAAGAACGATTATAAGGGAGTCTGTGTTATTACTTGTGCAGGGTCTCATATTCAACTAGAGTTAGAGGAGATTGCCAATCTTTTATTAAAAAAAATTAAGGGCTCGTGGCGCAACTGGTAGCGCACCTGGCTGGCAGTCAGGGGGTTGTGGGTTCAAATCCCACCGGGTCCACAAATAAATTATTTGGAAGCGTGCGAGAGTGGTTGAATCCCGCGCCAGGGCCGCCATGAGCGGCACGGTACGGGGTGCAAGTCGGGCAAGAAAGATGGTAATTCCCTATGTCCTTTAGGTATGATACAATAGAGACATGACAGAACTGAGTATAAATTATTATCAACGCGTCGTTTTTCCAAAAGGGAAACAGAGAGATTTTTTGGAGCAGATTCAAAAAAAATTAGATTTGGAGCTAAAAGACTTTGCTGGGCTTGTCGGGTTGTCTACAAGATCTTTAACTGATTGGAAAAGAGAAAAGTTTTTAATGTCTCTTCCGGCGCTTAAAAAATTATGTCAAAAAGCGGAACTTCCATTACCGAAAAATATCGAAATAAAACCTCCATTTTGGTATGTTTGCAAGGGCGGTAAGGCTGGCGGTTTAGTTGTATATAAGAAATATGGGATAATTGGAGGAGACCAAAAATATCGTAAAAAGAAATGGTATGAATGGTGGGAAAAGATCGGTAGATTAAATCCAAATAAATATTTTATCGCTAGAGAAATCGCTCTTCCTAAAAAAGATATTGAGTTAGCTGAATTTATCGGTATTCTTTTAGGTGATGGTGGCATAACTAAAAAACAGATAACGATAACCCTTAATAGATTGGAGGATCGAGATTTTGTGCCCTATATTAAGGCTTTGATTCAGAAACTTTTCACTGTGAGTCCTTCGGTCAGCGAAAGAAAAGACGAAGGTACAACAAGTATAGTTGTTTCGAGAATGAAACTTGTGCAATTCCTCGTTAGTATGGGACTTTCGATAGGTAGTAAAGTAGAACACCAAATAGATATACCTTCTTGGATAAAAAAATCAGATATAGCTATCAAGTTTTGCCTAAGGGGTCTGTTTGATACCGATGGCTGTTTGTATATTGATAAACACAATTATAAAGACAAAATATATTATAATATTGGGATGAATTTTACCAATCGTTCATTGCCAATCCTTTCTTTTTTTAAAAGAAGTCTAGAAAAATTAGGATTTCATCCTACCCAAAAGACTGAATTCGCTGTTTTTTTGAGGAGAGAAAATGAAATTATTAGTTATTTCCAAGAAATAGGTTCTTCCCAGCCAAAATATTTAAATAAATTAAAGAAATATTTGGAAAATAAATATGGAGGGGTACCGAAGTGGTTATAACGGGATCGCCCCGAAAGCGATTTGCTCCGTAAGGGGCACGTGAGTTCGAATCTCACCCCCTCCGTAGTCAGCATTTTTTATCGAGGACCGAGACATGTTTAAATTCTGTTTTTAGAATTAGATTGACAATACTACAGAAATGTGGTATTGTTTTATTATGCACTTTGAAAAAAATGTGGCTTTCGGCCATTTAAAATAGATTCAAAATAAAAATGGAGGATAAAATGGAGAAGGATATCATAGAAAGAGTTTCTAATTTATTTCCGGGGAGCAGTGTTTTTCAAGAGAGATATCCGCTGCCCATCCCAACACCAGATTTGGTGCCGATTGGGACGATCTCAACCACCACGTGGTTAGACGTCCGCATAGATGGCGTGCGAGTGCGTGGACTTCCCACCGTGATGAATTCCAGGGGAACTGTTACGCGTCGGTTTACCGGTAACCAATTTATAGCCATATTACCCGAACTAGTTTTCCCCATATCCGAAGATAGAGAGAAAGAGGATTCCGTTCTGCTTGAAGACGGAAAATTATCTGCCGCTGCTGTCAGGGGGAAAGAAATGGAAAAGATAATCTTTCTGCCTCCTGGATATAATCAGGGATCTCTTTATATCCTAAACCGTGCGCAGAGCTCTGTTGTCCCTCATATGCGGGAAGTCGTTAGAAAAATGGACGAAAGGGTAGTAGGCGTCGGTCATGTCGTAATCGCCAGCGCCGAACAGGTCTTATCGGTTTTCGTTTCTTTGATCAAAGAGAAGGCACAGGTGCCGATAGGCGTAACCATACGTACCTCTACACCAAGCGGAGCATTGTTCTATCTGGACATGACTTGTATTAATTATGAGGGGGAGTTAACAGTCGTTTTTGATGAGAATCCCGGACACATGATGTTTGGTTCTAATGTGCTGCCGGTATTCGTGGAGAAAGAATAGATTCTATTTGTACCAGTTGAAAGGGGTTGTCCAATAATCTAAGACAGCCCCTTTTTTATTTGGATAGGTCCGAATGTCGTTCACCGTGTAGAACTCAGTATCCAATTTATCCAAATTATGCTAAAATTCTAAAGTAAGACCCGACCGAGACACCTCGTTTTAAGAAGAGTTAAAATAGCCGTTTTCCCTCTTAAAACCTAACTTCAAGTCCGACTTACACCGTATATTTTTTTTAACACCTTTTGGTGCTAAAAAAATATTTGGAGGTGGGTGTTGAGAATCTCTTCCCCTTTATGCCTTCGGGCAACTCTTCGAATAGCGAGCTTCCGCAGAAGCGAAGATGAAGAAGAGATTTATCTCTTCGCCCCTCACCCCCTCCGCTTTCCTACGGGGTCTCGAAAAATATTATTTTAATTTAACCCAATGTTTAAATTTTTGAAGAAACAAAAAAAAGAACCGAAAGATTTGAAGGAAGTTTTAAATTCTTTTCGAGGTCTGAAAGAAAATTTTGAAAAATTGTCTCAGGAAATTGAAAAGATAAAAAAAGACCAGGTGCTATCTGTCCAAAAGATAAGTATTGTCAGGTTTAACCCTTTTTCGGAAGTCGGCTCAGATCAGAGTTTTTCCATTGCTATTTTAGACGGAAACAATGACGGCGTTGTTGTTTCCAGCTTATTTACCAGAAACGATGATCGAGTTTACGGTAAGCCGGTCAAAGCTGGCACTTCCGAGTACCAGCTGTCAGAAGAAGAAAAAACAGTCATCAAAAAAGCAATTGACCAAAATAATGGAAAACAAAATAACAATTAGGCCTCCGGTGGTAGTCGTCTTAGGGCATATTGACCATGGCAAGACGAGTCTTTTAAATGCGATTCGCAATTTGCAATTTACCGAGCAGAAGCCGGGCGGCGTTATCACCCAGCACGTCGGCGCCTATCAAGTGAAGAAAGATGGGAAACTGATGACCTTTCTTGATACGCCTGGACACGAAGCTTTTTCTCAAATCAGATCAAGAGGAGCTA
>JAVHRH010000038.1:10215-13788 GCA_036171555.1 Parcubacteria group bacterium
TTTCTTGATACGCCTGGACACGAAGCTTTTTCTCAAATCAGATCAAGAGGAGCTAAAGTGGCCGATATCGCTCTTTTAGTTATTGATGCGGCTGAAGGCGTCCGTGAACAAACCAAAGAAGCAATTTCGCATATTAAAAAAAGCAATCTGTCTTTTATTGTGGTCTTTAACAAAATAGATAAGCCCAATGCTGACCCGGAAAAAGTAAAGCGAGAGCTGATGAAAGAGGAAATTACGGTTGAATCAATGGGCGGTCAAGTTCCTACCGCGGAAGTTTCAGCAAAAACAGGCCAGGGCATTCCTGAGCTTTTGGATTTGATTCTTTTGGTGGCGGAAATGCAAGAGCTCAAAGCAGATTTTGAAAAACCAGGCCAGGGCGTTGTTATTGAATCTTATCAGGACAGCTTCAGGGGACCAACCGCCACTCTGCTTTTAACTGATGGTTGCTTAAAAACGGGAGATATCATCGGAACCGATTCGGCCTGGACTAAGATTAAAGATCTGGAAAACTTCCTGAGAGTTTCCGTTGAAAAAGCTTGGCCCGGAGATCCCATAATTGTTTTTGGTTTTAACCAAGTTCCGAAGGTTGGAGAAGAGTTTAAGGTTTTTCTTGACGCAGAAAGCGCTGAAAAAAATATTAAGATTGTTGAGCCCGTTCCCCTGGCCACGCCAAGCGTTGCCGCCGGGGAAAAGATTTTGAATCTAATCATAAAAGCCGATGTTGAAGGTTCATTGGAAGCTATCGAAGGCATCTTGAAGAATTTGCCTCAGGATAAAGTGATTTTAAGAATTTTAAAAGCAGCTGTCGGCAATATCGGCGAATCCGACTTAAAAACAGCCGAGGGGACAAAGGCCTTGGTGGTAGGGTTTCGGGTGAAAATTGACGCGACGGCTAAAAAAATGGCTGAAAGAAAAAAAATCAGTTTAATAGTTTTCGAGTTAATTTATGAGCTGGTGGAAGGAGTCAGAAAGATTATGGAGAAGGCCTTAGAGTCGGAAGAAATAAGGCAGGATTTGGGGAAAATGAAAGTTTTAGCTGTTTTTTTGAGCGAAAAAAACCGCCAGATTCTGGGTGGCAGGGTTGTTGAGGGTGAAATCAGAAAAGGCGCTTCGGTTGAAGTTTTTAGAAACGAGGAAAAAATCGGCCAGGGCAGAATGATTAATCTTCAGCGGAGCAAAAAAGACGCTGACAAGGTTGTGAGGGGAGAAGAGTGCGGTTTATTGCTTGAAAGCGATATTAAAGTTATTGACGGAGACACCTTGGTTTTCTATACCAAAGAAAGAAGAAAACTTGAACTATAAATGTCACAGCGGATTCCACAAGTCAACCAGTTGATAAAAAAAGAATTGTCTCAAATTATTTACCGCGAGATTGATTTTCCGCTTGATGTTTTAGTTACTTTGACTCGAGTGGAAACCACTTTTGATTTGGGCGAGGCCAAAATTTTTATTTCAAGTTTTCCGACAGAAAAAAGCAAAAACGTTTTGCTGACTTTGGACAAGAACATTTATCAGCTCCAGCAGATATTAAATCATCGTTTGAGGATGCGGCCGATTCCCCGGATCAGGTTTGTCGAAGAAAAAGAAACAGCCGAAGCCGGGCATGTCGAAGAGATTTTAGCTACATTGAAAAAAGAAGAAAAGTGATGTAAAATATGTAAATGCGATCAATTTTTCAGTGCGATCCCCGCGGCGGCCATAACCGATACAAGTGTAATTTCGATTTCTTCAAGAAATGGACAGATGAGATGGCTTATGTGCTTGGATTTTTATATGCCGATGGATGTCTGGTTGACGCTGTTTCTTCTCGGACTCAATATATTCAATTTAATAGTGTGGATAAGGAAATTTTAGAGAAAATTAGATCTGCTATGGAATCAGAGCATCCTCTTTCTCTTCGTCCATCTCGTTTTATCGCTTATAGAAACGGTGTTTATAAAAGTAGAGAATCGTTTATCTTGAGGATTGGCAGTAGAAAGATGTTTGGAGATTTACTGAGATTTGGTATTACTCCTAGTAAGTCAAAAATAATTACCTTTCCCGATATTCCTTTGCGCTATGCAAGCAATTTTTTAAGAGGCTATTTCGACGGAGATGGCTGTGTTTATCTTGAAAAAGCAAAAGGCATTACTAAACCGGTTATTATCAAAAGATTATTAGTTATTTTTACTTCTGGCAGTTCGATATTTTTGGAAAAATTAGGTGAAATATTGAAAAATCAATTAGACATTCTAGATAAGAGGATCTACAATAGTAATCACGCTTTTCAAATACGATACGGTACGAAAGATACGGTGAAAATATTCAAATTTCTATATAAATTTTGTCCTCAAAGATTATATTTACACAGAAAGCTTGATATTTTCAGCAACTATTTTAAATTATTTCCTAGTAAAGTTGATGCAGAAATTACCGCTATTTTAAAAAATCTTTCATAAAAATTACATGGCCTGGTACCCAAGAAGCTAGGGAACGGTCTGCAAAACCGTTATACGCGAGTGCAAATCTCGCCCAGGCCTCATAGAAAATCAAAATTCAAAAATCAAAATACAAAATTTTGCCCGGGTGGCGAAATCGGCACACGCGAAAGACTTAAAATCTTTTGTCCGTAAGGACTTGAGGGTTCGAGTCCCTCCCCGGGCACAGGAGTAAATTATAAGGTAATTTACGAACTGTCGAAAAGAAGCTTTAGCTTCTTTGAGCATAAACTTTCCTCTTTATGCCTTCGGGCAACTTTCTGGTATAACAAAAAAATCCCCCTTACGGGGGGATTTTTTGATTTTTAGCTTTCCAAAACTTCAATATACGTTCTTTTGGCGCCGAATTGTTCGGCAGCTGTATGAGAAGCAAACCAAATATCAATCTGGTAATTGCCTTTTTTCCAGCTCATTCTGTCTTCAACAACAAAGACTTTGTCGCCGTAAAGCTCAGGGATTCTGACCTTGGTGCCAAAAGGCAAGATATTGTTGGCAATAATGCCATCTCTGACTTGGGTGTTGTTTGCGGTAATAAACGGAGTTTCATCAGTTTCTTCAACCGTACTGGAATAGGCGGTAGCAATAATTTGCATTTTTCTGGCTACTTTAAGCTCAGGTCCGGCGGGATCGGATAAAGGCATTAAACTGTTTCCTTGGATGGTTGAAATAGCTTCAGTGTTCATTGATAATTCCCTTGCATTTGATTCTGCCTCGGTTTTAGCGGCTTTGAAGCCAAAAAACGAGCTGCCACTCAATAAAACAGCGGAAAATAAGAGAGTAATAAGGATTTTTTGTTTGTTTACCATATTAAAATCCCGTTTTATCGGGATCTTAATATGTTAGCATATCTGGAGAGAATGTCAAGAGCGGGCGGATTTTATGCTCAAAGAAGCGAAGCTTCTTTTCGACCTTCATCCCGACCGTGTCGGGACTCGGTGGGAGACGGGATTGAGTTGCCCGAAGGCATAAAGGGGAACGGGTGCTCAACACATCAGCCCTTTAAACGAAAACCCGCCTGTATCAGCGGGATTTTCGTTTAATGAGTATATTTATGACTTCGCTCGAACTTATTTTATCAGAAATTCCTGACTTTAGA
>JAVHRH010000039.1:0-2813 GCA_036171555.1 Parcubacteria group bacterium
GCGTTGTTTATGGTTTGGACAGGGCTAAAGTGGCTATCAGAAAAAAAGACAATTGTATTCTGGTGGAAGGATACACGGATGTTATTTTGGCTCACCAGGCCGGTTTTGAGAACGTGGTGGCGACTTCCGGTACCGCCTTGACTGTTTTCCAGCTGAAAATCCTGAAAAGGTACACCGAAAATTTATTGACCGCTTTTGATATGGACGTGGCGGGAGATTCGGCCACCAAAAGAGGCATTGACTTAGCCCAACTTCAGGGGTTTAATGTAAAAGTAATCACTTTGCCCGAGGGATTGGATCCGGCCGACCTGATTGTTAAAGACGTTAAAGAGTGGGAGAAAAGAATCGGGGAGACGAAATCAATCATGGATTTTTATTTTGACAGCGCCTTAAATCAGTTTGATAAAAATACGGCTGACGGCAAAAGAGAAATCGCCAAGGTTCTTTTACCGGTTATTAAAAGGATTCCCAACAAAATAGTTCAATCGCACTGGCTGGGGGAACTGGCCAAAAATTTAAAAGCCAAGGAAGCGGATATCGCCGAAGAATTGGCTAAAGTAAAAATAGACGGTTATTCCGACATCTACGGTTTAGAGCCGGAAGAACTGATAGCTTTGCCGCCAAAATCAAGAAAAGAATTGCTGGAAGAAAGGTTGGTTATACTTCTTCTGAAATCACCGGCTAGTTTGACAATTATAGAGAAAAATCAAATAAATGATTTTTCGCCACAAATTAAAGAAATTCTGCTAAAATTAAAAGAGAAGCCAACTTTTGATTTTAAAACTTCTGACCCCGCCGAATTGGTTAATTTATTTAACCGTTTGGCGTTACAGGCGGAAATTGAAGAGGTCGTTGAGACTTCGTCTCATCTCTCGCCTCGCTCGTCCCGCCCCGCTACAGGGGATGGGACTTGCTCGGCAATTGAAGAAAAAGAGATTCAGTCTGAAATTCAGTGTTGTTTGAAGGAGCTCAGCTCCTTAGAGATAAAAAAGAAATTGGATAAAATAACGCAAGATATCAAAACAGCTGAGTCAGAAAAAGACAATAAAAAGATAAACGAATTAAGCCAGCAATTTAAGGACTTAGCCAATAGACTAAATAATTTACAATGAAGAAAAAGAAAAAAACAACCCGTCCTTCGCCAAAGCTTCGGAGGGCAAAGAAAATAATAAGGAAAATCAAGAAAACGATAAAGCGCTCTGTCAGGCCGAAAAAGAGGTCCAAGAAAAGAGCGGTTCATTTAGGCAGGCCCAAAAAAGTTTTTCTGCCGGAAAAAATTCAGCAGCTGTTGGAAAAAGGCAGAAAACGGGGTTTTGTTACTTATGCTGAAATCCTTTATTTTTTTCCTGACGTGGAAAACGACGTCAAAGGATTGGAAAGATTGTATGATGATTTGGAAAAAGAGGGGATTGAATTAAAGGAAGTCAGAGAGCTTCTCTCGTTTGAAGAAAAGCCTAAAAAGAGTTTTGGCGAAGGCGAGGCTAAAATTGACCCCGTTCAGATGTATTTGAAAGAAATCGGCGTGATTCCTTTTGTTACGGCCAACGACGAAAAAGAATTGGCCAAAAAAATTGAAAAAGGCGACGAAGACGCCAAGAACAAATTAATGAAAGCCAATTTAAGATTGGTGGTTTCCATCGCCAAAAGATATGTCGGCAGGTCTCCCAATTTAACTCTATTGGATTTGATCCAGGAAGGTAATATCGGCTTAAGAAGAGCCGTGGAAAAATTTGACTGGCGGCGGGGCTATAAATTTTCCACTTACGCCACTTGGTGGATAAGGCAGGCGATAACCCGGGCTTTAGCTGACCAAGCCAGAACCATCAGGATTCCGGTTCATATGGTGGAAACTATTTCCAAATACACGCAAGTGAGAAGGCGGTTGCTGCAGGATTTAGGCCGCGAGCCTTTACCGGAAGAAATTGCGGCGGAAATGGGTATTGAAACCGAAAAAGTTTACCATATCCAAAAAATTTCCCAGGAAACCGTTTCTTTGGAAACTCCGGTAGGTGAGGACGACGAGGACTCGGTTTTAGCTGAATTTATCGAAGACGATAAATCGATTTCACCTGATATGGAGGCCGGCCGTAATCTTTTGAAAAGGCACGAAAAAGAAATTCTGATTAATTTGACTCCTAGAGAGCAAAAGATTCTGGCGATGCGCTTTGGTTTGGAAGACGGCGTCACTCACACCCTTGAAGAAGTTGGCAAGGAGTTCGGTGTTACCAGGGAGCGAATCCGCCAAATTGAAGCTAAAGCTTTGGAAAGAGTCAGAGAGCACGAATCATTGAAAAAGTTGAAAGGATATTAATTGTAATGCGAAATTTTTTTGCCAATTTGCTTTTTTGGATACATTCCTTCATTGTTATTTTTTGGCTTGGATTATTTTTCGTTCCTTTACATTGGTGGCCGGGAAAGATTGTTTTCCACTTTCATTTAAGCTTATTTATTATTGCTCAGCAATGTATTTGGGGCTTTTTACTCACTCCCTTTACTGGTCAATACCGTATGGTTTGCTTTTTGACGACCATTACCCAACTCTTAAAGGGCCAAAAAATTTCTGGTCCCGAAAATTACAACCATTCTTTTTTCAAAGATATTTTAGAAAGAAAAGGAATTGTTGTTTCTCATCGAACTTTAGTTGTTTTGGCTTGGGTTGTCTTAGCAGTTGTCAGTATCCAATATTTGTCTTTTAGGGGTTGAAAAATGTCTAATTTTTTTGTAATATTGAAAATACATTCCGCAGTAACTCAATGGTAGAGTGACTCCCTGTTAAGGAGTAAGTTGTAGGTCCGAGTCCTACCTGCGGAGCA
>JAVHRH010000040.1:0-13120 GCA_036171555.1 Parcubacteria group bacterium
GCTGTTGCCGTTGCAGCCGGGCTCTGCCGGGCAGGCGCTGGTGGTAATCACAAAAGTATAACTGCCCGGTTGGCCGGAACCGGCAAAAGTCGAACCGCCGCCTAAACTCACGTAACTATCGCTGACAATGGCACCGCTGTTGGAACCGTAGCTTGTCGCCAGCTGTACTTTTCCTCCGCCGGTCAAAGTAATGGTCCCATCTATCCATAAAGTTCCGCTGACAGTCAGAGTGCCGCCGCCATCAATGAGTAAATTGCCGGTAATGTGTTTAGGTCCCAAGGTCGCGCCTGCCCATCCTACATGATAGTCGCCGCTGATTGTTCCGCCTGTTACCGCATCATCTTTCCAAGCCTGGATATTATTGTCGGAAAGCGGCATGGTTTGCGGAGTCGGATCAGGCAGACTGGTATTACAGGGTTTGTTGATATAACTGCCGGTTTGACAATAAATGGGGCCCGTAACCGTCGCTCCCTTGACCGTATGTGCCCAAGCCATATCCGTACTGGTGGAACCGATATAGACGCCCGTAGTGTAAGTATTGCCGCCAATCAGAGAAGTGCCACCGCCAAGATATATCTGGAAATACCCGTCCAATCCTGAAGGCGAAGTATTAGACCAAGTTCCCCCGTATTTCCCGATTTTGGCAACACCGTTCGCATAACCATTCGCGTTCGCGCCGATGATGTAGTATTTCGAAGAATTATAACCCGTATCAATAACTAACCAGTAGGTTTGCGCTGGGTCTAAAATTGGAGTGGTGGGCATGGCTACTGTCACCCAGCCGAAAGATGTTGTGACGCTGGAAGCCGCCAGAGTTCCGGTCATCAAGACATCCGTACTCGGACTTCCGGAATTATCATTAACGATACGTACGGTCGCGTCGCCGGGTGAACCGACTTTTTTTATATAGAACTGAATATTATTTAATTGCGTGGCTGTTGATATTTTGAAGCTTTGGCTGAAATCCTGAGCAACGGAAGTGCTGGCAAAAGTGATGCAAGTGGAAGCAACACAGGATGAAATCGGCAAAGGCGTATTATTAGTCTGGTCGGCATAAAGAGCCGGCGGGTTCGCCGCAACGGCGCTGCCGGTAATATGGACTCCTTCGGTGGCGGCTATGTTGCCGTTTGAATAAACATTACCGTTGACAGTTGCCCCGCCGTTCATGACAAACCCGCCGTTCCCGACCTGGATACCGTAATGGAATGAAATCACGGTTGCATTAATGCCGATGGTGGCTTTGATGGTTCTCGTAGCGGTTTGGCCGCCGAAAGACACGTTGCCGACGGAAGTAACGCGTTTGTGCTGAGCGTCAATGGCCGCTATACTGACCGAGAAAGTGCCGCTTCCCAAGGCAGTGTTGCTTTCGCCGGTATAATTAGGGTTCTGATTCAGTTGGTAAGCGGCTTCGTCAATTCCGGCTTCCGCCAACTGCAAGGCCTGAGTTCGAACGATAGTATTGCGCTCCAATTTTTTATAGGTGGAGCTGGATTGCATCAAAACGGCCGAAAGCGTCAGGAGTATAGCCGAAAACACCAATCCGATTACAATAATCTGTCCTTTTTGGTTTTGATAAGTAGTCTTTTTCATCTTACCGATTGCGTAGGTAAAGAGTCTGATGAAGATGATATGGAATAGTCTGACGATTAACCACGGTTTGAAGTTGCATATCCACATCAATTTTATTGGCCTGAGTCAAATCAGCGTTGTTATAAGTGAAAGTAAAAGTTGAGACGGTATCGCTAAGCTGTCTGAAGCCAGAGGGTCGGCTACTTTGACCATCAGCTTGGACTAGTTTATATAAATGGGTGCTCGTAGCATAAAAAACCATGTAATCATATTTAGCGCTGACAATGTTTCCCGAACTATCAATTGAGGGTAGTTCCAAGACTAAAGTATTTTGGCCGGTATTGTAGACCGTACCGGAAAAAGTGTGGCTCACTAGTATTTGATCGGCTTGCCAGATAGCATTTTGTAATTCGTTAGCCGCCGCGCTGGCTGAACCAGCCACACTAACCAATCCCTGTTGTGTATGAAAAACCTGATAGTAATTGACATAAAAACTCCACAAAGCAGCCGAAATAACAATGAAAATGGCAATAGTCACTATTGCTTCAATTAAGGTGAGCCCTTTTTTCATAAGCCGCCTACTTTAGTTATAAGAGTAGTTAAAGATATGGTTCGCGGCGCAGAACTGCCCGGCTCTCGCCACTGAACAATAATAACGATTTGTTTCGTATTAGTATTAAAATTCGTAATAACCATACTGGCTGAACTGCTGGCCAATGAACCGAGCTGGGAATCAGAAAAGCTGGAGCTTTCGGGCAAGGCAGTATAACCTCCGGCTCTCAATTCTTCCATTTTATTGTTGGCTATTCTCAAAGCTATTTCCTGATTTTTAGCGCTGCGGCTTAAAAGAGTACTGTTAAACGATACCTGATACAATACTAAAATTACCCCAACAATAAAAAGAGAAACGAGTACTTCTATTAATGAAAAACCCTTTTTTACCATAGAGATTACATAGCTTCAAGCATCGAATACATCGGTTGAATCATTGAAATGGCAAAAAAACCGATGACACCTCCCACCAACAGCATCAAAACCGGTTCAATGACGGCCGTCAGATTTTTTGTTGCATTGCCGACTTCGTTCTCAAAAAAATCAGCTAATTTGGCTAAAACATCTGAAGTCTGGCCGGTTTCCTCACCAACCGTCATCATCTCCACCAAGATTGTCGGATAAAGATTTTGATATGGCCGAAAAGCTTCTGACATTTTTTCTCCTTTTCTGACTTTCTCTACCGCATCCATAATGGCTTTTTTAAAATAAAAATTGCCGAGAGTTCCGGCGGTAATCTCTAAGCATCTGACGATAGGAACCCCAGCCGCAATTAAAGAACTTAAGGTTCTGGCGGTATAAGCGGCATTAGTTTTTTTGATTAAGACCGAAGCAACCGGAATTTTTAAAACGACCTTATCAATTATTTTTTTAACAGCTTGGTTTTTTAAGGCTAAATAGAAAATGAAAATTAGGACTGAAGTAATCAATAGAACAAAATACCATTTTTTCGCCAAGAAATCGCCCAGACCCATTACTACCCTAGTGGTTAAAGGAAGTTGGACGTTTAATTCCTGAAAAGTTGCCGACAACTTGGGCACCACCATAACTAACATTAAAATACCGATGCCAATCATGGTGCAGATAATTACGGCCGGATAAACTAAGGCGCCTTGTATTTTTGACTTCAATTCGTGCTCTTTTTCTAACTGCTGGGCCAAAACTCCCAACGATTGATCCAAAGTACCCGATTCTTCACCTACTTTAACCATGTTTTGAAAAAGTTCGGAGAAAATACCGGGGTGCTTGCCTAACGAGGCAGAAAAATTTTCGCCGCGCATCACGTTTTCCCTGATGCTTAAAATAGTTTGTCTAAATTTTTTGCTTTGGCTTTGGTCGGCCAAAGTCAATAACGCTCGCGGCAAAGCCAAGCCCGAAGCCACCATTACTTGCAAGTTTCTGGTAAACATTAATTTTTCGGTCAAAGAAACGCCGCCCAGCCAAGACAAAGATATTTCAAATTTCTTTTTTTCTCGAGCCATCTCCGCCTTAATTAAAATAAAACCCTGTTCTTTCAAGGTTTTGCTTAACTGTTGAGTATCCTTAGCTTCAATGATACCGGTTCTTTCTTCTCCATTTAAAGATTTGGCTAAATAAGAAAAAGCTGCCATAAGTTATTATTCGGTAACGACACGCAGAACTTCTTCGAGCGAAGTCAGGCCTTGAACTGCTTTGATAAAACCGTCTTCCACCATCAGTCTCATGCCTTCTTTTTGGGCTTGCTGTTGGATCTGGTCTGAAGTGGCTTGTTTAACAATTAAATCTTTGATGGTTTCCGTTATCGGCAAGACTTCATAAATGCCGATTCGACCTCGGTACCCTTCCGGGGAATCAACCGATGATTTCGGGCGGTAAAATTCAATATCTGACCAACTGGTCTGGCGGGGTTTTAATAATTTTTCCTCCCGCAAAATTCTCATAATTTTATCCAAGTCACAGTATTTTTTTAAATTTTTAATTTCTGATTCCTTCAGCTTATACTTTTCTTTGTCCTCACAAAGCCTTCTGACTAATCTTTGGGCTAAAATGCAGCTTAAGGTCGAGGAGATCAAAAAAGGTTCGGCTTTCATATCTATCAGACGGGGGATGCTGCCTGCCGCCGAATTGGTGTGCAAGGTTGATAAAACCAAATGGCCGGTTAAAGCGGCGTTAATCGCCAAGCTGACTGTTTCGTCATCTCTGATTTCTCCCACCATAATAATATCCGGATCCTGCCTGACCAAGGACCTGATTCCTGAAGCGAAAGTCAGGCCAATTTTAGGATTAACTTGAGTTTGGTTAATCCGCGGCATCCTATATTCAATCGGGTCTTCAACGGTTGAAATATTGACTCCGGGATGGTTTAAAATCTCCATCATTGAATATAAAGTCGTAGTTTTACCCGATCCCGTGGGGCCAGTTACCAAAATCATGCCAACTGGTTTTCTCAGATTATCCTGAATAATTTCCAATGCTTTGTCTCTTATCCCCAATTGTTCCAATGTCAAAGCTTTGGTGCTTTCGGACAAAAGCCGCATCACAATTTTCTCACCGTCAAAAACCGGCAAAATGGAAACACGAATAGAATATTTATAATCTTCGCTCTCAATTTTAAAACGGCCGTCTTGAGGCAACCGGTGTTCATCCAATTTTAAATTTGAAAGCACTTTAATCCTGGCCACAATCCCCGAGTTGACTTCGCGGGGTAATGTCATCGCATCATGCAGGATACCGTCGATACGGTATCTGACAACGACTTCTTTTTCTGTCGGTTCGATGTGGATATCCGAAGCCCGGCCTAAGATGGCGTGCTTCAAAAGAGTGTCCACAATCCTGACAATCGGCAATTCCTCGGCTATCTTTTTTAAATCTTCTTTTTCTTCTTCGGCCGTCGTCACCCCCTCTTCTTTGACCGTTCTGATATCGCCCGCCTCTTTTTTAATTAATTCGCCGAACTCCACTTCCAATGTTTTCTGATACTGCCGCAAAACATTTTTAATGCTTTCGGGAGTGGTTAGTCTCGGCAATATCTTCAGATCAGATGTTTTTTTGATAAATTCAATTGTCCTCAGGTCTTCCGGATCGAGCATCGCCACCTCCAAGTTTTTATCTTTTTTGCGGAAAGCCACGATATTATTAGATCTGGCAATCGGCTCGGGAATTGTTTTCAAAACAGCCGGGTCAATTTTTTCTTGTTCTAAATTGACAAAAGGAATGCCTAAAATATAGGCCTCCAATTTGATCAGCTCTTCCGCTGAGATAAATCCTTCGGATACCAAAACATCACCAGTCTTCTGGCCGGTTTCACAGGCAATTTTATTGGCTTTCTCAAATTGCTCGCCGGTGACCAATTTCGCATCCAAAAGAAAAGCTTTTAATTGTTGCGACTCTACCTGCATAATTTAGCTTCCTAGCTTTTAGGCGTTAGCTTCTTAGCCAAAAACTTTTTTAATTTTTTCTAAAATTTCAGCTAAAGTATATTGAGCTTTAACCAAATAAGTGGTCGCTCCCAACTCTAAAGCCTTGCCGACATTATTGATATCTTCCAAATTGGTTAAAATGATAACCGGAATATTCTGCGTTTTGGCATTAGTCTTCAACTTCTTTAAAACATCAAAGCCGTTGGCTTTCGGTAAAATCAAATCCAACAAAATTAAATCAGGATTTTTGTCTTCGGCTAACCGCAAGCCGATTTCGCCGTCTAGGGCCGATATCATTTCATAACCCTCTTGCTGCAATAAATCACCGAAAGTTTTTTGCAAAGCCGACTCATCTTCTATAAATAAAATAACTTTTGACATATATTTTTATCCAATTGGTAATGTGAGCCAAAAGGTCGACCCGACACCTTCTTGGCTTTTAAAATTTATCTTGCCGCCTAATTTTTCAATAATAGACTTCGCGATATAAAGACCGAGACCGGAACCTTCAGTTTGCTGCTTTAAGATATTACTTGAACGAAAAAATTTCTGGAAAATGTATTTTTGGTCGTCTTTGGGGATACCGACGCCGCTGTCGCTTACTTCACAGAATAAAATTTTCCCCTTTTCAGCCAAATTTATTTTAACCCGACCCTCTCTTTTGGTGTAGCGAATGGCATTGTCTAAAAGATTGCTGACGGCTAACTTCAATTGAACCGGATCGGTTGAAATACGGGGCAAACTGTTTTCGTCTTCAAAATCAATGACGACGTTGCTGGCCTTGGCGAAAATATCCGCTTCTTTGACAACCTGACCGACTATTTCAGCCAAAGAAACTTCTTCTTTTTTAAACGGCATGATACCCTGTTCCAAACGAGAAACATTCAATAAATCAGCTACCAATTCTCTCATCCTGTCGCTGTTTTCCATTAAAATTTTAAAATATTCTAATTGTTTTTCGGTAATGGCATCAGCTCGTCCCGACATCAAAAATTCAATAGCCCATCTCAAGTTGGATAAGGGCGAGCGCAGTTGATGGGAAACAACGCTGACAAACTCTGATTTCATTCGGCTGATTTCGGCTAATCTTTCAAAGCTTTGGACAATGATAGTTGCCACAATAAATAAAATGGCTGTGGTAAAAAGAACGACTAAAGCGACTAATTCAGGATCGCCTAGATAGTTTCGGCCGATGAAATAAGTGATAAGAATCGAACAGATAATAATAATCCCCATGAATAAAAAAAGAAATTGCGGACATTGCCAAAGAGAAAGGCCGTATCGTTTGCATTGCCGGGAAAGATTAAATTGCTCTTTTGTTTCTGGCAAAACCATTGTTTTAGTATAACATACCTATCGCTTGCTCTAAAGAGGAAAATCGGCTAAAATGCGCATGAGACAGAGTTTTACGGGGAGTAGTGTAATGGCAGCACGAGTCCTTCTCACCCCGCACCAAAATCAACGGGGCATAGTGTAATGGTAGCACGAGTCCTTTGGGAGGATTTAATTCCAGTTCAAATCTGGATGCCCCGATAAGTAAATTTTTGGTGTGGGGTGGGAGCCCCGCAGGAGAGCGGAGCTCCCTACGGGGAAAAGATTTGGCTCGGGTTCGATGAACATTCGGTTCATCTTTCCTTTCAATGAATCTTCGATTTATCGAAATGTTCAAATCTCGGCTCCCCGACACTTCGGCTCGCAAAACGAGACGAAGTGCCCTGAGCTACGCCGAAGGGCAACCATCGTTTTGCTCGCTCAGTGTCTTCGACTTAATAAAAAATAATCAATGCGGGTGTAACACAATGGCAGTGTGATAGCTTTCCAAGCTATTTATGTGAGTTCGATTCTCACCATCCGCTCAAATCGAAAAATGTATAAATATCTCCCACCAAAACCAATAGCGATAAAACTGACTGATAAAACTGGTTTTGGATTGCGCCAAAAAGCCGCGACTTATGTAACAGAAAATCAAAATCGAACTGGCGCAGAACGAGGAAGCCCAGCTGAGCAAGGGTTTGGCGCGCTTGCAGAAATGGTTATACGGAACAAGCTAGGTATGCCGGAAATAAACCCCGAAGATCATCCGCTCGGATATGATCTTTTGCTTCCCTCTGGGATAAAAGTTGATGTTAAATGCCGTGGTGGTGCGTTACCATTCAAGGAAGAATATGAAAGCAGTGACGGTATCGCAAGAGAAGCAAAACATAATTTCTTTGCGCGCCAAATTTATGACGAAAATCTGGATGCTGATATTTACGTGATGACTCACTTAGAAACCCCAAGCAAAAGAGAGCTTCCGGGTACGACCAGACAAAGAAAATGGATACTTTATATCTGCGGCTGGGTATCAAAAGAACGGGTGACGAACGAAGGCGTTTATCTGCCACGTGGTTCTCTTACCGAACAAGGAAGAACATGGTTTACTTATCGTGGACAAGAGATAGAGTATTATAACCGCAATCTCAACGGATTGGAGACAGTTGAAGGTTTATTGAGTATTAATCCGCCGGATGTTGAAAAAGATAGAAACCACAAAGGCGATCTAAATTTAACCTCCGTTGATGCGATAAGAATCACCTATGACCTCATTGGTCGCGGTGTACTCTCGAAAAAACACCTTGCCTTTGTTCAAAAAGAAACCAAACTTCAAAAAATCGTAAAGCCGATTTTGCATTCTAATCAATACTTTCATTTGTTGAAATGGTTGGAAGGAAAAGGAGTATTGACCGATAAAGAAATGGAGAAAGCGCGAGAAATCCTGCAAGAAGAGCCGTTTAGTGGGATCTAAAATAGCTTAAGTTTACTGCTTTCCGCTTTATATTGTGCCTCGGCTTCCTTAATGCGTTGCTTACATATGTCGATGTAGTCAATTTTTTTCTTTTTGAAGAGGAAAACTTCTTGGTTTTTCTCAATTCCAATAAATTTTCTGCCTTCTAATACCGAGGAGACGAGGAAGCTTCCGCTTCCGCAAGTATTATCCAATACAACATCGCCCTCTTTCGTAAAAGTTCGAATCAAATAGCGACCTAGTTCAACCGGTTTTTGTGTCGGGTGATAAACCTCTCCTTCGCTTTCGGCGGTTTTGAAATAAACAACATCTGTGGGATATCTTTCCCCATTACTTTTTACTTCAACTGTCCTGAAATCCCCATAGCTTCCAGTCAGCTGATCTTTCCTAAATCCTTTGTTGTAAGGCTCTCCTGTTGACATCTGCGGATTGTATATCGGTTGTTTTTTGTAGAAAATACAAACATCTTCATATTTTCGAAGAGGTTGTTTTTTGGCGTTTAAGAAATTTGTCGGTTTAGATTTAACCCATGTAATTTTATATTTGAATAACTTTTGATTAGACAAAATAAGCTGTGCGGTAAATAAACCTTGCGAAGTTAAAGCAATCGCCCCAGTGTCTTTGATAATTCTTTCGTAGTTGACCCATAATTTATCAAGAGGAATAACGCTGTCCCAACGGTTTTGAGTTGCCCCATATGGCAGATCGCATAAAATCATGTCTATCGATTTTGACGGAAACTCTTCCATTGTTTCTAAGCAATCTCCCTCCATAACTTTATTAGTAAAATTTTCTATTGTTTTTGTTTCGAAAAAGATTTTATTGTTTTTCTTTTCCTCGCCAATTTTTAAATTTTTTCGTAGATACCATAGGCAGTAGGTATTTACCGGTAAACCCTCTTCTTTGGCCCTTTTGCCTAAATCAACGAAAGAATCTACTCCGAGGAGTTGTCTTAGTCCAAAACTATCTAACGATGAAATCGCACGATATAAATCTTTATTTCTTTCGCCAAAAGCAAGAATAAATCCCTTTGCTTTCGGATTTACTATTTTATAATCGTGAAAGTATACTGCTTTAAAAATTTGATTACTTGCCATATAATTATGTTTTTACATTACATATATATCATAATATGATACCTAAGAAAAACAAAATCTAGTTATTAACATATAATACTAAAACGGCGGATTATCCGCCGTTTTAGTTTAGAAATTAGGTTAATTAGAAATTTACTTCGCGTATTCGGTTATCCTTAATTCTCTGATGACATTAACTTTGATTTCGCCCGGGTATTTCAATTCTTCTTGAACCCGATTAGCAATTTCTTTGGCTAAATTACGAGCCGCCATATCGTCAATCTCGCCAGGTTTGACAAACACCCTGATTTCTCTACCCGCCTGCAAGGCCCAAGCTTTTTCCACGCCCGGCATTCGTAAAGCAATTTTTTCCAAATCACCCAATCTCTTTAGATAATTTTCCAGAGTGTCTTTTCTGGCTCCCGGCCTGGCGCCGGAAATTTGATCGGCGGCCTGGATCAAAACCGCTTCCAGAGATTCGACCGGATATTCCTCGTGATGCGATTTCATCGCTGTGATAATTGTCTTTTCCACGCCGAATTTCTCCAAAATTTTAATACCGATGTCAACGTGAGAACCTTCCACTTGCTGGTCAACCGCTTTGCCGATATCGTGCAGAATACCGGCTTTTTTACAAACAATGGGGTCAGCTCCCATTTCGGCAGCTAAAGCTGAAGCCAAATGAGCTACTTCAATTGAATGGAGTAAAACATTTTGACCGAAACTGGTTCTAAAACGCAATCGGCCCAATAACTGGATTATTTTGGGGTCAAGGCCGATAACGCCGGTTTCATAAACAGCCGTTTCACCGGCTTCTTTGATTTGTTTAGCAATTTCCGTTTCAGCCAATTGAACCTGCTCTTCAATCCTGGCCGGTTGTATTCTCCCGTCTTTAATCAGTTTTTCCAGGGCGGTTTTGGCAATTTGTCGCCTGATCGGATCAAAGCTTGATATAACCACCGCTTCCGGCGCTTCGTCAATAATAATTTCCGTGCCGGTTAATTTTTCCAAAGCCCTGATGTTTCTCCCTTCTTTGCCGATAATCCTGCCTTTGATTTCTTCGGAAGACAGGACTACAGTACTGGTCGTAATTTCTTGGGCTTGAGACAAAGCGCACTTCTGAATAGCAAAAGCCAATATCTCTTTAGCTTTATTCTCATATTGCTCCCAGCCTTCTCTTTCTAATTTTTTAATCTTTTCCAAAATCTCCTGCTGGTATTCTTTTTCTACGTTTTGCAGCAATTCTTTTTTGGCTTCTTCCTTAGGCAATTGAGCCACTTTTTCCAGTTGCAAAATGGCTTCTTGCCGTAAGTTTTCCAAGCTTTCTTTGATTTGTTTTAACTTTTCTACTTTGGCTTCGAATTCTCTTTGACCCTTATCAAATTCATTTAATTTTTGTTCTAAAGTACTTTCTCGCCTTAACAAAAAACGCTCGGCCTTGAAGAATTCTTCCCGTCTTTCATCAAGAGCCTTTTGGGCCGTTTGAACAGTAGTTTCGGCTTTTTTCTTGGCTTCAACTAAAATGCCATCAGCCAATTCCTTGGTTTGATCAATTTTCTTTTGGAGCTTAGCTTCAATCGTCCCGGCCTGTTTTTTGGCCAGAGATTGTCGCACATAATAGCCCAGAAGAATACCTAAGACTATCGCAAAAATACCTACAACGAGTAGGGAAAGTTGATTCATATGAAAAATTAAGAAATTGGATTATCATCCAAAGTCAAAAATTAAGGTTAATAACAACCCTTAGCATACCGCCAAATTCAAAAATTGTAAAGAAAGGTTTAAAACGAGAAGAAACTGATAAAAGCGGCAAAAAGTTTTTTCAGCCAAATAACTGGCGGTACTTCGTGGTATTCTGGCAAAGGTAGTTGAGCGCCTACCGGACTGTCGCCAATTCTATTACAACCGCCGGCATCGTCTGTCACATAAAGTCTGACAGTGTAATTGCCGGCTGTCGCATAAGTAGTCGTGACATTACCCCTGACAGTAGAATCAATCACGCCATTATCTTGAAAATCCCACTGGTAATTGGCAATCGGATCGTTTTTACAAGGCGCGCCGGCCGGATTTAAACGATAACAAACAGAATTGTCCGTAAAAAATACTACTTCTCCGGCTGCAGGAGATACCGGCTGATGGCTAAAGTCAGGATAAGGATAGGCATGGAAAGAAGTTATAAAGCTGGGACCGGCTATCCAGCCGGAATCTCTGCCGGTACTGTCCCACACCCTTACCCACCAATAATAACGGGTGTTATAGGCAATTTTATCTGATTGGATCGGAGAAACTACCGAAACCGTCTGGTTGTTTGTGGTGCCGTCAGGATTTGAAAGACCGTTGAAAGTCCTGTTCACCTCAGGGTTGGGATCGTTAACATCGTTAACATTATTTACTTTGAAATCAAATTGAGATTGATTGTCGCCATCTGTATCACGATAAACCCATCTGAAACCGACTTGCCCCTGGCCGGGAAAAGAAGGAGAACAATAAGACTGGTAATCAATCACTTGGGAGTTTGGAGGACCAGGATCAATATAGGGCGGTTGATTAAAACCTGAAAGATTCAAAATAACTTTATAGCCGGAGCCGCTAAAACTAATCCAGCCGACAACGTCTGAACCCCAAGCCCAGCCGTGAAAATTGCCGCCAGAATCAATGTAAACCGGATTAGATTGGCCGTGGTCAAAACGAATCCAGCCATCCCAACCACCGCCATTAGACAAAGCCCTTGCCCACCCGTAAAGATTAACATTGGCTTTCCCAAAATTGCCCGAGGGCGTGGCTTTGGCGATACAACTCGTATCCGAACAAGGATCATTGGAGGGCGGAGCACCAGTTCCTCCGGCACCAGCTTCATTAAAAGAAATCCAACCGATGTTTTCTGACCAGGCGAAGCCGGATAACTTCCCATTTTGATCAATATTTACTCCGTAATTAGTTACCCCGCCACCGCTGTTATTATTAAAACTTATCCAGCCGATATTTTCCGACCAGGCCCAACCGGAAACATTATCGGAAGCTCCGGCTTTCGCATTTCCTGCCAAACAAAAACTAAAAACTATTGAAGCGATTGTTAAAAATATTATTTTTTTCATGCTTTAATTTAATTAATTTTTTAGACAGGAGTACCAAAAGTATTCTGGCCACCCACTGTAAGTCCACCAGAAGAACGCAGTATTAACCAGCGTATATCCACTTGGACAACCGCAACTGACACCAGAACAAAAAGCAGGAGGAGCCGCGAATTGACAAGCGTTTCCCCCGGGGTTCTGAATGGCTCTGCAATAGCCGTATAATCCCGTCGCAACAGGTGTTCCCCCTCCGCTAACAGTGCTCAAACATTTTCCTCCAGCCGCATCAATACAGACGTCACCGGCGGCATGAATATTTCCGTTTACATCCAATTTTTGGCTTGGATTATTTGTCCCGATGCCAACGCTACCTGTCGCCACAATCAGACCGTTGGCTGCATTGCCCGTATTCAAAATCAAACCGCCGGCTTTGGATTGGCCGATGGAACCGGTATTAAGGGGCGTATCCACATTACCGCCAGGCGGCGTTTGGCTGGGTTCCTGCCAAGCCACAACGTAAAAAGCGGCGAGAAAAGATACGGCCAGAATGCTGAAGGTTAAAGCAACTATTTTAGATGAAATTTGATTTGGCATTTATTTAATAAATTATTGACACAGAAAACAAGTCCGAAAAGCAGGACGAGTTTCTGATGTCGGATAGCTATTTAC
>JAVHRH010000041.1:0-2677 GCA_036171555.1 Parcubacteria group bacterium
CCTGTCCCCGCAAACAAATCGCAAAAGATATTGCAGTCTTTATCAACCACCTTATTTATGGATTCCTCTAAAAATTTCAACAATGATAATTTACTTCCGATGTAGTTCATAATTTTAGTTATGCAACAAGATCACAAAGCAAGGTACTTTGTAACTTTTCTCCCCTTGTACCTTGTGTTTAAAACTGAAATTTATTTCAGTTGGTTTATTTAAGTCTGTTTGCTTAATGATTTCTCGTATTTTTTGAATAGAAATATCTTCATCGAGGTAAACAACTAACAATCTCGGGTCAGCCCCAAATCTTCCCTCGTCTTGATATTGATAAAGATACTCGGCTACTAAGGCAGGATTCTTTATTGCTTCTTGTCTCCAATCATCTTTGAATTTTGTTTTAAATTGATTTGTTGGACTCTTTGCAACTTTTTGATCAAATGAAATACCATCAATAAAGAAATCGACGCCCCTTCTATGATTTAGTGTTGGAAGTATGTTTTCATTTTTTTCAAAAATAAGAGTTTCAATGAAATCGTTTCTAACAGTATTGATTTCTTTAATTCTTCTATATTTAACAGCGGCGACTTTGACTTTGTCATCTTTAACAATACCAGTACTGTTTTCGGAATTAACTCTTTGAACAAATCCGTCAAAATCACCTTGCGAAAAAGGCCATGCGAGATTACCTAATTTTAAGGTCTGCCATTCTTTAATAAGCACATCCATAGCATTATCAGCTTCTTTTCCGCTTTTATATTTCTCAGTTTCCTTAAAAATGTCCCTAATTATTTTTATACTTTCTTCATAATCCCAGCTGTCAACAACTGCTTTCCAAAGATCTTTTGTCCCTAGATCTAAAAGTTTCTTTCCCTGATTTTGTCCGCGACTGATGGTTTTAAATTTCAGAGATGATATTGGCTTGATTTCGTTTAGGCGTAACAAATAGGCAGTCGCTTTTTCTTGGCTACCAATTATTTTTCGTGCCAAATCGTCTGACAATTTCGATTTTATGTATTCCATAATTTTAGTATTTAAAAAGTAAAATGTACTCGTGCTTAAAAATGTAGTAGTCGCTAGATAACGCCCTATATTTCCAAATCGCTTCCTTGTGTTGTTTAGCACGATTACCATCCATATTCTTGATTATAATACTTTTTAATGTAAGTCCCAATTTTTGTGCTTCATTCATGCAATAAAATCCCAATGGGATCCATTTTCCTTGCGTATATTTATCGCCTATCACTATTGCCAAATATCTATTTTTTTCCAATACATCAAGTGTATTTTGGATAACGAGGGCAAAACTATTAAGAAAATCGCTCAATGATTTCGTGTTTGATAGATCTTTCTCGTGATTACTGAATTTGATTATATCTGCGTATGGCGGGTGCAAAATTGCTAATTGTACATTTTTCTTTTTCCTTGCACTTAAAATTTCAGCTAAGTCAAGAAAAGTATTTTTATCAGTGCTGTCGCCTACAATAATTTCTGAAAAATAATTTTTATTATCCACCTTATTTCTGACATGTTCTACAAGTTCCGGCTGAATATCAATGCCCACAAAATGTCTTCCTAAACTTTCTGCTTCATATGCGGTTGTTCCGCTTCCAACGAATGGATCGAAAACGACTTCGTTCTTTTTTGTGTATCGCGAAATTAATTGTCGTGGAATCTGAGGGACAAAGTTGCCGTGATAAAAACCATCGTGTTTTCCGGTTTTGTCTCTTTCGGCAATAATCCAAAGGCTGTCCGTCCAAATTTCAGACTCTCTCCAATTTTTTAACTCTAGGTCATTAAAGATAGGCATGTTGTGTGCTCTCTCCAGTATATCTCATTTTTTAGGCCTAAACCCTCGCCCTGCCGCTCATTCCGTCTGGTTGCTTTAATTTAAATGTCCGTTCTGATGTACTTTTCCTACCCACGCACAAATATTTTTACATGAAGGATTTGCGGGCGGCGGTTTAGCAGAATCTAGAATCTCTCTCGCCCTGAGAAGCAACTTCGGTATTTCTGATGTATCGAGATGAATCTCGTGTTGATTGATGGTGAAAGAAAGTTTGAAGTCTGTGTCCGTATCGAGATTTTCACTTGGCTCGCAATAAACGAGTGCGAGACGAGAAATAGGACTAATGCCTTGTTCTGGCAGGGCGTACGCATACGCATTTAACTGCACGCGATACATCGGGAGCAAGCGATCTTGATTCGCTGAATATTTCGCCGTTTTGTAGTCTGCAATAAAAAAGGTTCCATCAGTCAATTGAAAAACATCATCAGGAGTACCGCTTAGAATCCAGTCGCCATATTCTGTCGGAATTTTTATTTGCTTGAAATCTACGACACGTTCAATATCTGCAAACGGAAGCCAGTCAGGTTGTCGTGAACGTTCGGCATACGAACGCCGTACACTTTTCTTGGTTAAACTATCCAATGTGCTGAAAATGCCGGGGAAAATTTGAGGGGATTTCCCGTTATGCCTCTCTAGCCAAAAACAGCGCGGACAGAAATCGTCCAAGGCCAATTGACCCAGATCTTTACCGCTAATGACCTTTGTCTGGTCTTGCTTCGCCATAATTACCGCATTGTATCAGAGCATACAAAAATCCGCCTTCGGCGGGTTTTTAACTCATCACCCTCGCCCTGCCGCTCCATACAATTCCGAGCAACCCCCCCCGCGAATTAAAGA
>JAVHRH010000042.1:0-13005 GCA_036171555.1 Parcubacteria group bacterium
ATTTCTCCGCATAAAATCGCCTTTTCTTCAAAAACTTTCTGGTCTAAAAGCGCGTGTCCGGTTTTCCAAAAAACAGGAACTCCGCCGAGCCTCTTTGTTTCCTCAACAACGGCTTCCGAATCTTTCAATTCAACAATTACTTTTCTGCCTTGGTTTTGAGGGATTATGTTTCGTATCAACAAAAGCAAGATAATGTCGCCAAGCCAAACGTTTCCTTTTTCGTCCGCAAAACCAACTCTGTCACCGTCGCCGTCAAGCAAAATACCCAAATCAGCTTTTGTTTCTTTTATTTTTTTTATTGTTTCCTGATAATGGCCTATTTTAGCCGGGTCAAGAAGACCATTGGGAAAAGCGGAATCAACCTTACAGCGAATCGGAATTGACTCGCAATTTAAATCTGCTAAAAATTGGGGAATAAAAAGAGACGGCGTAGCGTTTCCACCGTCAACAACTATTTTTAACGGCTTTTTAATTTTTACTCTTTTCTTTATGGCGTCGAAATAAACCCGAGAAACGTCTAGTTTTTTATTTTGTCCGTTTCCGATTTTAAATTTTCCGGAAACCAAAATATTTTTTACTTTTTGGATTTCCTCTTCGACGATCGCGTTTACGCCATGGCAAAGCTTAAAACCATTCCATTCCGGCGGATTATGACTGGCCGTAATCATCACCCCTCCGTCAATTTTAAAATGCTGCCTGGCAAAATAAAGCATGGAAGAAAGAACAATCCCAATGTCAAAAACATTGCAACCGGTCGAAACCAATCCGCCAACTAAAGCGTTTTTATATTCTTCAGAAGTTAATCTGATGTCTCGACCGACCAAAACGTCGTTTGTTCCTCTTTCTAAAAGATACGTGCCAAACGCTTTTCCAATTAATTCTACCAGCCCAGGATTTAAGTCTTCGCCAGCTATCCCTCTTATGTCGTAAGCCCTAAAAATATTTTCATTGATTTCCATGAATTTATTATAGCATAAGGAAGCTAAGACTCACTTGACCCAAAAATTATTATTTGCTATGATATTTCTATGCGGAAATACGAACTGGCTTATTTAATATCGGCCGATGTTTCGGAAGAAGAAACCAAGGCTTTGCAAAGTAAAATTATCGGCTTTGTCCAGGATGAGGGCGGTGTTTTAGATAATGAAGGGGCGATATTAAAAAGAAAATTAGCTTATCCCATTAAAAAACAAACTTTAGCCTATTTGGGAGTTTTGTTTTTTCAAGTGGAACCGGAAAAACTGGCTAATCTTGAAAAGAAACTGAAAATGGAGTCATTAATTCTTCGCTTTTTGCTTTTGATTAAACCCGTCTTCAAGGAGAGCAAGCTTTCACGACGGCGAGTGGCACCGAGAATAGGGGTTCAACAACCTTTTGTTTCTGAAGAAGAAAAAAAGGTCGAATTAAAAGAAATCGAGAAGAAGTTAGAAGAAATTTTAAAAGAATGAACCCCGTTAGAAGTCTTGGGCAGAAAAATTTTATAAAAATTTTTCTGTAAGACAATATCGGGGTATAATCAAAAAAAACAAAGGTCTGCCTGAAATTAGCTATATATGCTATATAATGACAGACTTCTAACGGGGTGAATCTAAATAAAGTTTTTTTAATCGGCCGTTTAACACGAGATCCGGAAAGCCGAGCTTTGCCTTCCGGCCAATCGGTTGTTTCATTTGGTTTGGCAACTGATCGCTTTTATACTGATAAAACCGGCCAAAAACAACAGCAAACTGAATTTCACAATATCGTACTTTTCGGCAAATTAGCTGATATCGCCGGCCAATATCTGACCAAAGGGGCCCTAACCATGATCGAAGGCAGACTGCAGACGAGATCCTGGCAAGATTCAGCCGGCAACAAACGTTCCCGAACGGAAATCATCGGCGAGAGATTGCAGTTAGGCCCCAAATCAGCTAATACCGGAAAGACAAATCCTACGCCATCAACGGCTGAAAAACCCTCGGAGACAACCAAGGAAGAAATTCCCGTAATTGAAGAAAGCGATGAAATAGATATAAAAGATATTCCGTTTTAATAATAAATAAACATTAATTATCCTCCTTCGCTAAAGCTTCGGAAGGACATCCTTCGCTACTTATTCATAAAAGGATAAGTAGTCGAAAGATGGCTTGCCATCCGTAGTTCTGAAACGAAGTGAGGAACGAAGGATGGAGTGCTACTTCTGTCAACGCAATATTCAAAACATTGACTTTAAAGAAACGCAGATGCTGCGGAGTTTTATTTCGGCCTCAGGTAAAATAAAACCAAAAAAAAGGACCGGAGTTTGCTCCAGCCACCAAAGAGGATTAACTCAGGCGATAAAAAGAGCCCGGGTTTTAGCTCTAATGTCACCAAGCTCTAAGTAGGCGAAGAGATAAATCTCTTCTTGAGTTTCGCTAGCGCTCGCTAGTCAAAGAGGACCTCTTGTCCTCTTTTCCACCTTCACCCGCCTCTATGGCGGGCTCGGTAAATAAAGCGTCTCGAATCTTTTTAGCAACCGCGGGATTTTGTTTTAAAAACTCTCGGCTCGCTTCCATGCCCTGGCCCAATTGAGTTTCTTCGTACTGAAACCAAGAGCCGGCTTTTTTGATTACGTTGAATTTTAAACCGGCGTTCAGGATATCGCCAAAATAGGAAATACCTTCGTTATAAAAAATATCAAACTCGGCAATTTTAAAAGGCGCGGCAACTTTATTTTTAACAATTTTAGCCTTGATTCGACTGCCCACAATTTCTTCTTTTTGCTTAATTTGGGCAATTCTTCTTAAGTCAATCCTGACGGAAGCGTAAAACTTTAAGGCCAATCCCCCTGACGTTGTTTCGGGGTTGCCAAACATAATGCCGATTTTCATCCTCAGTTGATTAATAAAAATCAGAACCGTTTTCGTTTTAGCGATAATGCCGGAAAGTTTTCTTAGAGACTGTGACATCAGTCTGGCCTGCAGCCCGATTTGGAATTCGCCCATTTCGCCGGCAATTTCCGCCTGCGGAACCAAAGCCGCCACGGAGTCAACCACGATTACATCAACCTCGCCGGACTTCACCAGGGTTTCAACAATCTGCAAAGCTTGCTCTCCCGAATCCGGCTGTGAAATAAGCAAATCATCTATATTAACGCCGATTCTTTTGGCGTAATCCGGATCCAAGGCATGTTCCGCATCAATAAAAGCGCCCACGCCGCCTTTTTTTTGGGCACTGGCCAGGACGTGAAGCGCTAAAGTAGTTTTACCGGAGCTTTCCGGACCGAAAATTTCAATCACCCGGCCTCTGGGTACGCCCCCCACCCCTAAGGCTAAATCCAAAGAAAGGGAACCGGTTGGGATTACGTCAACGTCAACCGCCCTGACTTCTCTTAATTTCATAATAGCACCTTCGCCAAAACGCTGTTTAATTTCATCAACCGCTTCCTGTAAGTCGCTGGGTTCGGATGATGGTTCTTTTTTCTTTATCATATAATCCGATTATATCGAATATTAAACTTTTTTCCAGCCCTCTTCGACTGGCAAGCTCCGCGTAAGCGGAGCGAAGCTCGAAAAGAAGCGAAGCTTCTTTAAGCATTATACCTTTTTCCAACCTTCCTCGGTTTCTTCTTCCTGCTCGGCCGTTTCTTCTTTTGAAGTCGGCGGGATTTATTCTGTTGGTTGAAGCGGCAGACCGGTCGGCTCTTGCCCTAAATAAACTTCGCGGGGCTTGGCTCCTTCGCCTGGCCCCACCACGCCTCTTTCTTCCAGAATATCAAGAAGTCTCGCGGCCCGGGCGTAGCCGATTCGCAATCTCCGCTGTAATAAAGAGGCTGACGCTTTTTTAGCTTCAACTACGGTTTTTTTTGCCTCCCCATATAAAGAATCCTCCTCCGCATTACCGCTCGCAACGCCATTAACGGTAACCACTCCGTCTGCCAAACTTTTTTCCAGATCTTCAGCTAAATGATTTTCCAGAGAAACTTGAGTGGTTTTAAAACCTGATTGAGTATTAATCCAGTCAACCACTTTTCTGACTTCTTTTTCTGAGGCATAAGCTCCTTGGATTCTTTTGGGTTTTACCACCTCGGCGGAAATAAAAAGCAGATCACCCGCTCCCAATAATTTTTCAGCGCCCGAAGTATCCAGAACCGTGCGGCTGTCAACCTGACTGGCCACCTGAAAAGTAACTCGGGAAGTAATATTAGCCTTAATCAGACCGGTGATAACTTCAACCGAAGGCCGCTGAGTGGCTAACACCAGGTGAATACCGACAGCCCGAGCCATTTGAGCTAATCTGACAACGCCCGCTTCCACTTCTCTGCCTTTGGTCGCCATCAAATCAGCCAATTCATCAACAATCAAAACAATATAGGGCAAAGGTTCTTCGCCCAATCTTAAAACTTTTTCATTATAGCTGGCAATATCCCGGGAGCCCAAACCGGATAAGACCTCAAATCTTCTTTCCATTTCAGCCGTTAGCCACTTAAAAGATAAAACCGTTTTTTGAGCGTCAAAAATAACCGGACACAACAAATGCGGCAAACCATGATAAGCGGAGAATTCCACTCTTTTAGGGTCAATTAAAATCAAACGCAGGGTCGAGGGCGAATTCTGATAAAGCAGACTGGTAATTAAAGCGTTTAAAAAAATAGTTTTGCCGGTACCCGTGGCTCCGGCCACCAGAAGATGGGGCATCCTGGCTAAATCCGCGTAGCAAGGATTGCCTGAAACATCTTTGCCTAAAACTAAATTTAAGCTGGAATTGGGTTTTTGGAAAGCGGGATTGGCGATTAAGTCCCTTAATCTTACTTGGCATCTTTCTTTATTCGGCACTTCAATCCCTACCAAAGGCTTGCCGGGAATCGGAGCCTCAATTCTAATCGGATGGCTGGCCAAAGCCAAAGATAAATTATTGTTTAAACCAGTGATTTTAGAAAGCTTGATGCCGTCAGCCGGTTTTAAAGTATACTGGGTGACGGTGGGACCTATATTGATTTCTGACATTTCGACCCCCAGACCAAAATTTTCCAAGGTTTTTTTAATGATGGCCGAGTTAGTAACCGTATCGCCCGAAACAGCTTTACCCTTATCTGCTTCCAATAAATCAAGGGGCGGCGTTTTATACAAACCTTGAAATACCACCCCGGCCAAAGGTCTTTGTTTTAATTCTAAAACCGGCTCGGCTTTTGACGGCGTCTCTTTTATTCTCGGTTCAACTTCCTTAATTTGAAATCTGGGGGCAAAGATTTTTTTAATTAAAGACGGTTTCTCCGTCAAGATCTCATCCGTCCCTTTTTCTTTCAAGGGGCGGGTTAAGTGCCAAATAATCAAAAGGCCGACCAAAATTACACCGCTAAAAATCACTTCACTGGCCAACCTGCCGAAAAATTTAGTCAAAGGGAAACCCAATAAATAACCCAGCCACCCGCCTTGTTTAATTCCCGGGTCTAAAATTTCCAGCACACCGGTAATGCCTAAAATTTCAATAAAAATCGCCAGAAGCGTCGGCCCTAAATATTTTTCATAGGGCGTTTTAATAAAAATCAGCCCCGCGATAATTAAAATCAAAGGGGCTATAAAAGTGGCCCGGCCAATTAAAAAAATAAGGCCTTGCCGCAATCCTTGGCCGGCAACACCGGACAAGTTAAAAAAACTTAAGGCGATAATGATAGCGAAAATGAAAATAACCACGCCTAAAATCCATTTTTTCGTCTCATTCGGCAAAAGCGGACTGAACCCCGGCAATTTAAAACGATTTTCTTTCTTACTTTCTATCTTTGGCTTTTTTTGATTTTTCTTTATTTTCCTCCTCACCCCGTTAGAAGTCTGTCTTATATGGTATAATTAACCATTTTCAAACAGACCTTTGTTTTTGTTATACCCCGTTATTACAGAACAGAAAAAATTTCAAGAAATTTTTTCTGCCCAAGACTTCTAACGGGGCTCATGTTTATTTATTTTACCCCGTTAGAAAGCCCTTGTCTATTTGGTTAATTGAAAGAAAAAGAATCTACCTTTTTGGCTTTGTTCTTTCTAGCGGGGTTTTACCACTTTCTTCCGCTTTAAAACCAGTGCCAGCCGGTATCAATTTTCCAATAATGACATTTTCTTTCAATCCTCTTAATTTGTCTTCCCGGCCTTCTAGGGCCGCCTTAATAAGCACTCTTGAGGTTTCTTGGAAAGAAGCGGCTGACAAGAAGCTGTCGGTGGTTAAAGCGACACGAGAGATGCCCAATAAAATTGAGACGCCTTTGCAAGGACTCTTGCCGTCTTTTTTAAGCCCGGCATTCTCTTCCAAAAATTTAGCTCTCTCAATTATTTCGCCGATAGTGAAAACCGAGTCGCCGGGCTCCCTGATCCTGACTCGAGAAAACATCTGGCGGCAAATCGTCTCAATATGTTTGTCGTGAATAACTGCTCCCTGAGAAACGTAAATCCTTTGGATCTCTTTGATGATATAGCGCTGCACTTCTTCGCTACCGGTTAATTTAAAAAGTTGTTTTAAATCCAAACTGCCTTCGCAAAGCTGCTGACCGATACTTACTTTTTGGCCGGGTTCCACCCAAATCGCCACTTTTTCAGGAATTTTATATTCAACAATTTCGGCTTTCAGTTTTTTAGACTTTTTATCTTGAATTTCGCCTTTTATTTTAATAATCCTGTCGGCGGTTATTTCGATCACCTTGCCTTCTACTTCTGAAATCTCAGCCCGGCCGCCCGGCACTCTGGCTTCAAAAATCTCCTGGACCCTGGGTAAACCCATGGTAATATCTCCGCCTCCAGCGACACCTCCCGAATGGAATGTTCTCATCGTCAGCTGTGTACCCGGTTCCCCGATAGCTTGGGCGGCAACAACTCCGACAGCTTCGCCTAATTTAATCAAATCATTTTTACCCAAATCCCAACCATAGCATTTTTGGCAAATGCCTCGGACTGACTTACAGGTTAAAGGAGAACGGATTCTTATTTTTTCAATGCCTGAGGCCATTATCTTTTCAGCTGTTTTCCAATCAATAATTTCGCCGGCCTGGCAAATGCCCGGAATATTATCCAGATTAACCCGACCCAAAATCTTATAAGTTAAATTCTGGCCGAGATCATCCGCGTCTTTTTTAAAAACGACAAAACCCTTGTCGTCATGACAGTCATTTTCTTGAGTGATAGCTTCGTGAGAAACATCGACCAGCCGTCTGGTCAGGTAACCGGCCGTTGACGTCCTTAAGGCGGTATCCGCCGTTCCTTTTCGAGCTCCATGCGTCGAAATAAAGTATTCCAGGACCTGAAATCCTTCCTTAAAGGACGACTTCACCGGCAGCTCAATAATTTGACCGGCCGGGTTTATCACTAATCCTTTCATGCTGGCCATTTGAACGGGCTGTCCCCAGGAACCGCGCGAGCCTGATTCCACAATTTGATAAACGGAATTATTCTCTGACAAAGTTTTCGGCACCAGTTTTTCCACTTCAGTTTTTACCTTGCTCCAAATCTCAATAGTTTTGTCACGTTTTTCTTCCCTGGAAAGAAGACCTTTTTTATAGTGTTCTTCGATTTTTTCAATTTCTTTATCAGCCGTTTCAATAATTTTTTTCTTTTCGGGAGGAACTATCAAATCATCCATACCCCAAGAAATGCCTGACCACGTTGAGTATTCAAATCCTAAATCTTTTATTTTATCTAAAGTTTCCCCGACCTGAACAGTATCGTAATTAGTCAGAACTTCACGAGCTATTCTTTCCAAATCTTTGATCTTGATGTCCGAGTTTTGAAAAGCGAAGTCCAGGGGCAAGGCCTCATTAAACAGCATCCTGCCAACGCTGGTTTCAATCAAATCGGCCCGGGTCGCCACCTGAACTTTAGAACGAGCTCCCAAAAGCGCTTTCAAATTTTTGGGATTAATTTTAATTTTGGCTTTCAAATCTATTTCACCCGATTCTTGAGCCAAAATGGCTTCTGAAGGCGTATTAAAAAACTTGCCTTCTCCTTTGGCTCCCAATTTCAACCTGGTCAGGAAATAACAGCCCAAACTGATATCTTGGTTTAAACTGACAACCGGGACTCCGGTCGCCGGCTTCAGCAAATTCAGCTCAGACAGCATAATTTCTTTGGCTTCTTTTTGCGCCAAAGTGGAAAGCGGCAAATGAACCGCCATTTGGTCGCCGTCAAAGTCAGCATTAAAGGCCTTGCAGACCATGGGATGAACATGGATTGATTCGCCCTCAATTAAAACCGGGTAAAAAGCCTGAATGCCCAAGCGATGTAAAGTTGGCGCTCGGTTCAAGAGCACCAGCTTATCTTTAACGACTTCTTCCAGAATTGCCCAGACTTCATCGGTTTCTTCCTCTATCAAACGCGACGCCCCTCGGACGTTATAAGCTAATTCTTTATTCAAAATTCTTTGAATAACAAACGGTTTAAATAATTCCAAAGCCATAATCTTAGGCAGGCCCACCTGATTGATTTTTAACTCAGGACCCACCACAATAACCGAACGGCCCGAATAATCAACTCTTTTGCCCAAAAGGTTTTGGCGAAACCTGCCTTGTTTCCCTTTTAGAATATCAGCTAATGATTTCAGCAATCTTTTGCCGCCGGTGGTGGCCATGGTCATCGTACCTTTTCTCATGCCGTTATCAATCAAAGCGTCAACTGCTTCCTGCAGCATTCTTTTTTCATTGCGGACAATGACTTCGGGAGCTCCAATCTCCAACAAATACTTTAAACGATTGTTGCGATTGATGACCCGGCGATACAAATCATTCAAATCAGACGAAGCAAAACGGCCGCCGTCCAATTGGACCATCGGCCTTAAGTCCGGAGGCAAAACAGGCAAGACAGAAAGCATCATCCACTCCGGCCTGACGCCAGATCTTAACATGCCCTGGAAAATCCTTAATCTGATTAAAACTTTGCGGCGATTAGCCGGTAAAGTTTCGCCTAATTCTTCATTAAGTTTTGAAATTTCTTTTTTAATGTCAATCTTCTCGAAAATTTTTCTCAGACTTTCGGCGCCCGTACCCGCTTCAAAAATTTCGCCGTATTTCAAGGAAAGCCGATGGTATTCGGTTTCCGATAAAACTTTTAACGTTGCTAAAGACAAAACCTCTTCTCTGGCCCGATCCCTGGCGGTTTTTAAATCGCCCGGCTTAATTTTGGGAACCTTGATTTTCAGCTTTGCCTGTCCCTTAGCGAGTTTGTTTTGCTTCGGTAAATTTTGGGCCTTGAGCTTAGTTTTGTACTCCTTTTCAATTTCCTCTAAAACTTTCTTCTTAGCGTCTTCGTTTACGTTAGTAACGACATAGGCGGCAAAATAAATAACTTTCTCAATTTGCTGCATGGGCAAATCTAAAATCTGGCCCATTCGGGAAGGCACCCCTCTTAAAAACCAAATATGGGAGCAAGGGCTGGCTAACTTGATGTGGCCCATTCTTTCCCTTCTGACTTGAGCCTTCGTCACTTCTACCCCGCAACGGTCGCAAATAATCCCTTTAAATCTGATTCTTTTATATTTGCCGCAGTAACACTCGTAATCTTTCGTCGGACCGAAAATCTTTTCGTCAAACAAACCGTCTTTTTCCGCTCTTTGGGTGCGGTAATTGATGGTTTCCGGTTTAGTCACCTCGCCATGCGACCAACTCAAAATGTCCTCGGGCGAGGCAAGTTTAATACGAATTGATTCTAAATCAGCTACACGCATGTTATTTTTATTCTTCTATTTGTTTTTCTTTTACTTCAACTGATAATCCCAATGATTTTAATTCCGCGACCAACAGATTAAAAGACGCTGGAATATTGGGATTCCTGATTTCCTCGCCTTTCAAAATTGATTCATAAGCGGCCGCCCGGCCGGTGACATCGTCTGATTTAATCGTCAACATTTCCTGCAAAGTGTGGGCCGCTCCATATCCCTCCAAGGCCCAAACTTCCATTTCCCCGAATCTTTGGCCGCCGAATTGAGCTCTGCCTCCCAAAGGTTGCTGGGTGATCAAAGAATAGGGGCCGATTGACCTCATATGTATTTTATCTTCCACCATGTGAATTAATTTCATCATATACATATAGCCCACCGTAATTTGGCCGGGAAAAGGCAAACCGGTCCGGCCGTCATATAAAGTAATCTTGCCGTCTTCGGGGAGCCCTGCCAATTTTAATTCTTTTTTAATATCGGTTTCATTGGCTCCTGAAAGAGCGGGTGTGATAGCTTTATATCCTAAAGTTTTGGCTGCCCAACCCAAATGAGTTTCCAAAATCTGGCCGAGATTCATACGACTCGCCACGGTCATCGGATTTAAAACTACATCAACATAGGTACCATCTTGCATAAATGGCATTTCTTCGGCCGGTAAAACGCGGGAAATTACTCCTTTATTACCATGGCGGCCGGCTAATTTATCGCCCGCATTAATTTTTCTCAGCTGGGCCACTTCAACCTCAATTTTCTTAATAACGCCCGGTTCCAATTTATGACCCAGTTCGCGAGAGAAAATTTTAACATCGGTAACCCTGCCCCGTTTGCCATGTTCCATTAATAACGATGTGTCTTTGACTTCTCTGGCTTTTTCGCCGAAAATCGCTCTTAACAATCTCTCTTCCGCGGTTAAATCCTGTTCACCCTTGGGAGATATCTTGCCCACCAGAATGTCATTGGGTCCAACCTCAGCTCCCACCCGGATAATGCCTTCTTCGTCCAAATCTTTTAATTTTTCTTCGGAAACATTGGGAATGTCCGGGGTCGTCACTTCCGGCCCTAATTTCGTTTCTCTGACGTCGCAAGAAAAACTTTCAATATGAATTGAGGTATAATAATCCTCTTTGACTAAACGGTCGGAAATGATAATCGCGTCTTCAAAGTTCCAGCCTCGCCACGGCAAAAAGGCAACTAAAACATTTTGCCCTAAAGCCAAAGAACCTTGAGAAATAGCGCCGCCGTCTGATAGAACATCGCCTTTTTTAACCTTTTGATTGAGCGAAACCAGCGGTTTCTGATGAAAACAGGTATATTGATTGGTCCTGATAAAAGTTCTTAAGTTATAAGTTTTAGCTTTTAAGTTGGGGTGTTTTATAACGATATGATCAGCATCAACCTCGGCAACAATACCGTCTTCCTCGGCCAACACTTCCAACCCCGAATCTCTGGCCACTCTCTCTTCGGCACCGGTGGAAACTACCGGCGCTTGGGGATTAATTAAGGGTACGGCTTGCCGCTGCATATTAGAACCCATCAGAGCACGGTTAGCATCGTCGTTCTGCAAAAAGGGAATGCAACTGGTCGCCATAGAAATTGACTGTTCGGAAGAAACATCAACAAAATCAACCTTGTCTCGTTCAACGATGCCCGGCTCTCCTTTTAGCCTGGCCTCCACTTTGGCAGAAATGAATTTGCCTTGCTCATCAATTAAAATAGCTCCGGAAGCGATATTGTATTGTTCTTCCTGATAAGCATTGAGATATTGAATGGACTTAGTCACTCTGCCCTGTTCCACTTTGAAATACGGCGTTTCCAAAAAGCCGTAAGGATTAATTTTAGAAAAAGAAGCCATGTGGCCGACTAAACCTATGTTAGGACCTTCCGGTGTCTGAATCGGGCAAATACGGCCATAGTGAGACGGCTGGACGTCCCTGACTTCAAATCCGGCTCGCTCTCTGGTTAACCCCCCGGGGCCGGTGGCTGATAATCTTCTCTTATGTTCCAGTTCCGCCAAAGGATTTTCATTATCCATAAATTGGCACATTTGGGAACTGGTGAAGAATTCTTTGACCACCGCCATAAAAGGACGCGGATTTATCAGCTGAGAGGGAGTTAAAGTATAAACGTCCAAAGTTGACATTCTGTCTTTAATAATTCTTTCCATTCTCATCAAACCCACCCTTAACCTGTTTTGCAGCAGTTCGTTTAAGGTTTTAACTCGACGGTTGCCTAAATGGTCAATTTGGTCGGGAATGGCGCCGGGCGTATTATTTAATCTGATGATTTCTTTGACCACCGCCACAATGTCTTCCGGTTTCAACACCCGGTCTTTAACCGAGATTTCGCCGCCCAGTTTTGCATTTTGATTTTTGCCTTTTGCATTTGGTAATCGCTGGCTTGTTTTCCATCTGCCTACTTTTGATAAATCATATCTTTCAAAGTTGAAAAACATATTCCAAATCAACTCTTTGGCGGTATCGGGAGTCGCCAGATCACCCGGCCTCAAGCGTTGATAAACCTCCACCAAGGCCTCGCCTTGATTATGGGCTGAATCTTTTTTCAAAGTTTCTTCAATGTATTTTACGTCTCCCCTGTCCACGTCTTGAAAAAGTTCTCTTATCGATTGTTCTTGGTCAATGCCAAAAGCCCGCAACAGAGTCGTCACGGCTACTTTTCTTTTACGGTCGATTTTAACGGTAATGGTGCCCGATGAGTCGGTTTCAAATTCCAACCAAGCGCCTCGGTTGGGAATTATTTTAGCGCCAAAATAATTTTTGCCCGCCGTCCTTTGGGACGTAAAAAAAGCTCCGGGAGATCGGATCAGTTGAGAAATGGTCACTCTTTCGACGCCGTTAACGATAAAGGTTCCCCTCTCGGTCATTAACGGAAAATCGGTCAAAAATACCTCTTGCTCTTTAATTTCTTTGGTCTTCAGGTTAACCAATTTGGTCTTAACCCGCAACGCGGCTTCGTAAGAATCGTTGTTGATTTTGGCCTCCAAATCGGTTTTATATTTCGGAGCTTCTAATTTGTAATCTAGGAACCAAAGCTCCAGCTCTTTTTGAGTATAATCACGGATGGGCGAAGTTTCGATGAATAATTCTTTCAAATCATTCTCCCAAAAAGTTTGCCAGCTGTCTTTTTCAACGGCCAGCAAATAGGGCAACGGCAAAGAAACCTTCGCCTTACCAAAATATTTGGTTTGAGTTGATAACATAGTCGAAGAAATAAATTTCTTCTTCAGCTGCGCCGCGCCAGACGCGGCTTGCTGGCTGACTCCATAATTAGTTAGGTTAGCCGATTTAATCTCAAAACACACAAAAAGCTCCCGCAGGACAAAAACTCGGGAACTTTTCTCTT
>JAVHRH010000043.1:0-2609 GCA_036171555.1 Parcubacteria group bacterium
CGAAGAGATAAATCTCTTTTTAATCTTCGCTCGGTTCGACCTCGCTCGATAGATGAAGGGAAACTTCGAAGAAGGCAAACTTCATCGCCTACTATGCCTGATAAATTCATCATCAAAGGCGGCATTCCTCTCAAGGGAAAAGTGGAAATTTCCGGCTATAAAAACTCAGCCGGCGCTGTTTTGGCGGCGACTTTGCTTTCCAAAGAGTCTTCGATAATTGATAATCTGCCTATCTGCACCGATGTCTTGGACCAAATTGAGATTTTAAGACAAATGGGCGCCGAAATTGAGTGGTTGAACGACCATAAAGTCAAGGTGAATCCCATGAACATTAACCCGGAAAAAATCCCGACTGAACTTTTTGAAAAAATGCGGCTGTCTGTTTTATTGGTCGGCCCTCTTTTGGCCAGATTTAAAAAATTAAAAATTCCCCATCCTGGTGGCGACAAAATCGGTTTAAGACCCATTTCCACTCATTTGGAAGCTTTAAAAGAGTTTGGTGTCAAGGTTGAAGAAAAAGACGGCTTTTATTGCCTCGAAACATCTGAGATAATTTTAGGCAAAAGGGTTGTTTTAAAAGAATTCTCTGTTTCAGCTACGGAAATCTTAATGATGGTGGCCTCCATATCAAACGGTAAAACAGTGATTGAATTGGCGGCCGCGGAACCTCAAGTCCAAGATTTGGGTAATTTTTTAAGGCAAATGGGAGTCAAGATCGGCGGCAACGGCACTCATAAAATCACGATCGAAGGGAGCAAAGAATTAAAAGGCACTGAGTTCAAAATTTCGCCTGATTTGCTGGAAGTCGGCACGTTCTTAATTGCTTTTGCTTTGACTGGGGGAGAAGGCAGAATAATTAATGTTAAAGCTCAGCATCTGATTGCTTTTTTGGAAAAAATGAAAGAAATCGGCGTAAATTTCGAAGTTTTACCGAATGAAATTATAGTTAAACCATCAAGCAATTTTAAATCAACTAAAATACAAGTTCTGCTTTATCCCGGCTTTCCGACTGATTTGCAGCCGCAAACGTCGGTCTTGTTAACGCAAGCCAGCGGCAAAAGCTTGATTCACGATCCTCTTTATGAAAACCGTTTTCAGTATTTGCACGAACTTAGAAAAATGGGGGCTGATATTGAAATTACCGATCCGCATCGAGCTTTAATTTTCGGCAAAACGGAATTGACGGGAAATAAAACCAGCGCCTTGGACATCAGGTCAGGCGCCGCTTTGATTTTAGCCGCTTTATGTTCTAAAGGTGAAACGGAAATCGGCGATATCTCCCAGATTGAAAGAGGCTATGAAAAATTCGACGAAAAAATGAGACAACTCGGCGCTCAAATTACCAAAGTTTAATCTTTAGCTAGTTCAATGAACTAAAGTTCATTTCACCGCTTCGCTACGGCTCGCGAGTTCAAAAGCTTTGAGATTCAGTTCCAGATATTTTTCTGGAATTATTTTTTTAATAGCTTTGAGAATTGAATTTGGCTTTAGGGAAATTAAATTTTTGTACGAAGCTAAACTAAGCAAATAAATGCCGGAAACCACGGAATTTCCCAATTTTTCCTGGCAAATTTTGTCAGCCGGTACAATAACGACATTCCGGCTGATTTTTTTTAAATTATCGCTAACTTCTTTTTCGGTTAAATTTTTAGCTAAGGGGGTTGGCAGAATTAATTGATTGATTAAAAAATTAGTTTTAGGATTAGCCCAATAGCATCCTTTTAGGGCCTCTTGCATCTCTAGTCCTAAAATCAGATCGGCTTTGCCTTGGGCCACCATCGGAGAATAAATGATTTTACCGAACCTGATGTGGACCTCAACCGAACCGCCTCTTTGAGACAAACCGTGAAGCTCTGATGTTTTGATATCATAGCCTTCAAGAATCGCAGCCTCAGAAATAATCTGTAAAAGAGTGATCAACCCTTGCCCTCCCACGCCCGTGATAACCATATTAAATTGGTCAAGTTTTTTTACCATTTTAATTTTTTGCCACGAATTTACAAGGATGCTTGGCAACAATAACTGAAACGTCCGGTTTCTTTATAAATTCTTCTACCCCGCTGATAAACTCTGCCTGGTTTATGGGGTCAATTGTTTTGACGTTTTTCACGCCGCAAGCCCTGACTACGTTCTCAATATTAATGCCAACGTCTATTCCCACGGAAACAGGATGTGGCTGGTGACCGGTCATGGCAGTCGTCTCATTGTTCAAAATAATAATCAGGGGGTTTGATTTATTAAAAACAGTATTAATCAAAGGTGGAATGCCGGCATGGAAAAAAGACGAATCGCCGACAAAAGTAATCAGCTTCTGCCCAGTCGCCTTTTTAATCCCATGGGCAATACCGACCGAAGACCCCATACAAGAAAGATAGTCCTGCAGATTAACGGGCGGATTACCAAAAAGCATGTAACAGCCGATTTCTCCGCCAAAGATCACTTCTTTTTCATTGACCGCTTTTTTGACAGCCGAAATAACCAGCCAATAAGGACAGCCGGGGCAAAGCTGGGGAAGACGCCTCGGGACGTTAATTTTTAATTTTAAATTTTCAATTTTAAAACTTTTATTGGCGAATTTGGCTATGGCTTGAACAACGATTTCCGGCTTT
>JAVHRH010000044.1:0-12603 GCA_036171555.1 Parcubacteria group bacterium
ATTAAAAAGAGATTTATCTCTTCGCCTTCACCTTCGTTCCGACCGTGTCGGAACTCGGTAGTTGATTAAATCGCCCTTTTAATCTACAATAAATAATAATTTACGTCATTTAGTAAGCTTTTGCGAAGCAAAAGCGCAACTGAAGAAGAAAAATTTATTTTTCTTCGACTAACGAGCTTTTGCGAAGCAAAAGCGAAGCTCGAAAAGAAGCTTTAGCTTCTTTGAGTATGCTAAATAATAAAAAAACTAAAAAAGTTGTTTGTTTAGGGGGTGGTAATGCCATGCCCAAAGCCGTTTTGACCGGCCTGAAAAAATATCCGATTGATATCTCGGTTATCTGTGCAATGCTGGATTCGGGCGGATCAGCCGGCCGACTGAGAAAGGATTATAATATTGTCTCTCCTGGCGACATTCGCCGGTCTCTTGTTTCACTGTCCAATGCTTCGCCGACCATTAAAAACCTTTTTAATTTTCGTTTTGAAAAAGGCGAATTAGCCGGCCATAATTTTGCCAATCTTTTGATTACCGCTTTAGATCTGACCACCAATGATTATAAAAAAACAATAACCGAAATCAAAAAAATCTTAAACGTCAAACACGAAGTTTTGCCGGTGACTTTGGAAAAATCGGAACTTTGTGCTGTTTTGGAAAATGGAAAAATAATATCAGGCGAGACCAACATTGATATTCCCAAACATAACGCTAACTTAAAAATCAAAAAAATATTTTTAAAACCGACAGTAAAAGCTTATCCCAAAGCAATAGCCGCGATTAAAAAAGCCGACTTAATAGTGATAGGTCCCGGCGATCTTTATTCTTCTTTGTCTCAAATTTTATTAGTAAAAGGCATCGCGGAAGCTATCAATCAAAGTCATGGTAAAAAAATTTTTATCTGTAATGCAATGACAAAACTTGGTGAAACTAATGGTTTTTCTGTAACTGATTTTGTCAGAGAGATAGAAAAACTTTCGAAAGGTAAGTTGGATTACGTGATTTTTAATACTAAAATGCCTTCAACTAAACGTTTGGTTGCTTATAGAAAAGAACATCCTGAGCTGTTAAGTTTAGTTAATTTTAATAGAAGTTTATTGAAAGATAAAAAATTTGTCGGAAAAGATCTTATTTCTCCGGTCGGAGAAATAGTTCATGATTCTAAAAAATTAGCTAAAATAATATTTAACTTATGCAAGCCATAATCGTTGCGGCCGGCGAGAGTTCAAGATTCTGGCCATTAAACAACCGGCATAAATCCCAAATAAAGATATTAGGGAAGTCTTTGGTTTATTGGACAATCAAAGGTCTGGCGGGAAAAAATATCAAAGATATTGTTTTAGTTGTCAGCCCCAATTCTCTTTTAAAAGATGAATTGTTGTCTATAGTCGGAGACTTAGGAGTTAAGCTTTCTTTTGTTGTTCAGGAAAAGCCGTTGGGAACGGGTAACGCAATTTTTCAGGCAAGAGAATTGATCAAAGAGCCATTTTTCGTTTTTTGGCCTTACAAAGTTATGGCGGGCGAGATTATTGAAAACATTCTAAGCCTGGTTGAAAAAACAAAAGCTGAAGCGATTTTAGTCGGCGCTGAAACGAAAACTCCCTGGGAGTTCGGTATGGTGAAGATGGAAAACAATAAAATAATTGGAATAGTGGAAAATCCGAAAAAAGGCGAAGAGCCGTCAAAAATAAAAGTTCTCGGCACTTATTTTCTGCAACCCGATTTTTTTTCATATTACCAAAAATTAAAAACTCATCATCCCGAAGACTTTGTTGATTGCCTCAATCTTTATATCAAAGAAAAAAAGACAGGTTTAATTGTTTCGGAAAAGAACGTTCCGGCCCTGAAATATCCTTGGGAGCTTTTGAAGATATTAAAACTAGAATTAGAATCGCCCGAATTCATAAATTATTTTTCGGCCAGTGCCATTATCGGCAAAAATGTTGTTATCAACGGTAATGTCTATCTGGGGAAAAATGTCATTATCGGAGACAATACGGTTATTAATGGCCCCGTCTATATCGGAGACAATTGCCGGATCGGCGCCAGTAATGTTTTACGAGGACCAATAGATTTTGAAGAAAACGTGGCTACCGGTTCTTTGGCCGAAATTAAAAATTGTTTAATTCAGGAAGGCACTCATTTACATTCCGGTTACTTCGGGGACTCAATTATCGGCCGAGATTGTCGGTTTGGCGCCGGTTTTATCACGGCTAACCGCCGTATTGATAGGCAAAACATCAGATCTTTGGTTAAAGGTAAAAAAATCGATACCAGTTTAACGTATTTTGGTCTGGCGGTCGGCGATAATTCTCGTTTTGGTATCCACTCGGGCGCGATGCCCGGCGTTTTAATCGGTTCCGATTGCGTTATCGGGCCAGGTACCTTAGTTCTTGAGAACATTGAAGACAGCACTAATTATTGCACTCGATTTAAAACGATAAAAAACAAACAGAATTAAGGAAAATTATGAAATTTGATAACCGTATTTTATTGAGTATTACCGGTGAAGATAATGATTGGCAAAGAAAATTGGATGATTTAAATAAATTGCAAATAAAAACAGCCGCTTTATTCTTAGAAAGATTTGATCAAGCAGAAAGGAAAAAAATTTATCGCGCTCTTTTAGATGCAACCGTCAAAGAAATACCTTTCTGCCATATTACCAACGACGTTGAGATAGAAGAGTTGGTTTTTTTAGAAAGCAAGTTTAAGACGAAATATTTTAATATCCACGAAAAGGGTTTTGGCTTTTTGACGAAATGGCCGGGTTTTGAGAAAAAAATTTATTTGGAAATGGACGCCAATAACTATATATCGCAAAAAGTGGCGGTGGAGAAAATCGGCGGGTTCTGTGTTGATTTGTCCCATTTTAAAATAGCCATGGCTAAGTGGACCAAAGAGTTTGATTACACTTTCTTGAGAAAAGACAAAGCCAATTTCGCCTGCAATCATCTTAACGGGTATGACGAAATCAATAAAAGCGATTTGCATACCATCAAAAACTTAAGTGATTTCGATTATTTAAAAACTTTGCCGAAATTTTTGTTCGGTAAGGTTATTGCTTTGGAAGTGGAAAACAGCATTCCGCAACAAATTAAGTTTAAAGAATATTTGATAAAATTGCTGGATCATTTATTTATCTAATACATTGACAAGTTTATTTATTTTTAGTATCTTAGTTGTAATCAGTCAGTCCTTTCCACTATCTATATTAATTAGAAGGAGGTGATGTTTATAGAAGGTTTTGCTTGCGAGAGAAAATTGGCAACAGGGAGGGGGTTTATGCGTCATATTAGAGCACCTTGTAGCGAACTCAACAATACCTTTGATTTTGTCGGCACCACCGGCACCGTCGCCGCGGCTATCGCCTGCCCGGCCCGCTGGCCCCGGTAGCATCAACTGCTACTTCTGTGGGCCTGTTCCGATAAGCAGGGTTTGCGAAGGAGGTAAAATGACATATAATCTCGCCGTGCGTGTGCTTCATATCTGCGATTAGCGGGTATGAAGCGCTCGCCTAAAAAACCACTACACTTGATAGCTCGTAAGAGCATTCGAAGGTGGTTCACTTTACTTCGGAGTGGCTCTCCAACCTGCACCGGATTCATCTTTCCGATTCCGCGTCTTTTAAGGAGGAAAGACTATGCGGATTGCCCGGCATTCCATTATTGCCTTTTGATCAAATCGAAATTAGGGGATTTTTATCTCCTTTTACCCACTTCGCTCTAGCAAGCGAGACAGGTGGGGATCGTTTGTGGGGAGGCGCTGCTTTGTCAGCGCCCCCCACTCATACTTGTCTACCCAACAAATAATGGTAGACTTTTTTTATCCAAATTAGTTTATGATATACTTATAAAATGTTAGTTATCAAAAAAGAAAAAATCAATTTAAAAGAAATAGTTAAAGCGATAAAACAAGGAGAAGTAATTGTTTGTCCGACCGACACGGTTTACGGTTTAATCAGTGATGCGACCAACAAGGCAGCAGTTGGGCAAATTTTTAAAATAAAAAAGAGAAATTCTCAAAAACCGATTTCAATTTTTATTAAAGATTTAAAAACGGCTAAAAAATTAGCCAAAATAGATAAAAAACAGGAAAAATTTTTAAAATCGGTTTGGCCGGGGAAAGTGACAGTGGTTCTAAAGCCAAAAGTAAAATTTCTCAAGGGTATCGGGAAATCAAAAAAAGAAATCGGTTTGAGGATTCCTGACTATAAAATTATTAATCAATTATTAAGGGTTTGTCGTTGTCCTTTAACCGGTACCTCGGCAAATATCTCTGGCAAGCCGGCTTCGACAAAAATTAAAGAAGTGATAAAACAATTTGAAAATCAAAAAAATCGGCCGGATTTGGTTATTGATGCCGGTAATTTGAAAAACTCTAAGCCATCGATAATCTTGGATTTAACAATTTTTCCTCCTAAGATATTAAGATAGTCAAAGAGACTTCGTCTCTTTTCCATCTGCGTTTTTAATAAATTAAAAACTTGCTCAATGAAAATTCTTGCTATTGAAACATCCTGCGACGAAACGGCCGTTGCTATACTAGAGACAGAAAAAGACAAGCTAAAAATTTTGGCTAATATTATTTCTTCTCAAGTAAAACTCCATGCTAAATATGGGGGGGTTTATCCTTCCTTGGCCAGAAGAGAACACCAGCGCAATTTGCCGGTTGTTATTAAAAAAGCGTTGAAAGAAGCTAAAAGTCCCAAATTGGACTTAATTGCTGTTACAGTCGGGCCGGGGCTGGATCCTTGTTTATGGGTGGGAGTAAATTTTGCTAAAGAGTTGGCACAAAAACTAAACCGACCAATTGTTCCGGTTAACCACGTCGAAGCGCACCTCCTCGCCAACTTGATTGAAGGACGTCCGATGTCCCTCAAATTTCCGGCGATTGGTTTAGTGGTTTCCGGCGGGCATACGCAAATGGTTTTAATGAAAAGAATTGGTCGATACGAAATACTGGGTGAAACGAGAGACGATGCGGCGGGCGAATGTTTTGATAAAGTTGCCAGGATTTTAGGATTAGGGTATCCAGGCGGGCCGATTGTTGACAAACTAGCTGGTAGAGCAAAGTTTAAAGATTTAAGATTAAAAATTAAATTACCTCGGCCGATGATCGGTCAGAAAAACTACGATTTTAGTTTTAGCGGTTTGAAAACAGCGGTTTTATATCAATATCAAAAATCAAAAATCAAAAATCAAAATTATAAACGGGCAATGTGTAAAGAAGTTCAACAATCTATCATAGATGTTTTAATCCGTAAAACCATTAAAGCCGCTAAAAATTTCAGGGCAAAATCAATTATTTTAGGTGGCGGCGTTATCGCCAGCGACGAATTAAAGGAACAATTTCAGTCGGCAATTAACAGCCAACGATTAGCAATTAATTTTTTAGTACCGCCCAAAAAATTCTGTACCGATAACGCAGTCATGATCGCAGCCACGGCTTATTTTAATAAAAACAAAAAGAAAAATTGGTCAGAGATAAAAGCCGATGCTAATATGGTGATAGGAAAATAAAATGGACTACTTGATATTTCGGACAATTAATAATTTAGCCGGGAAATCAGTTTGTTTGGATAGTTTAGGAATTTTTTTAGCCGATCGCTTTTGTTATGTTTTACTTGGTATTCTGATTTTGTTTTTATTGAAAAATTATAAAAAATACCGGTCGATGGTAATCAAAGCGTTCGCAGCCGGAATTATTGCTTGGTTCTTTATCGCCGAACTGGTTAAGTTTTTATGGGTAAGGCCGCGACCTTTTGTCGAAAATCAGGTTAATCTGCTTTTACCTCATGAGGCGGACGGTTCTTTTCCTTCCGGCCACGCTTCTTTCTTTTTTGCCCTTTCGACCGTTGTCTATCTGTATAATAAAAAAGTCGGTATTTTATTTTTTATCGCCAGTGCTTTAATTTCAATCAGCCGCGTTTTTGTCGGTATTCATTGGCCTACCGATATTTTAGCGGGAGCCATAGCCGGTATTTTTGTCGGTTGGTTAGTGAACAAGGTAGCTAGAACAATTATAAAGAGATAAATCCTCTTTTCGACCTTCGCCCGCCTCGGGCGGACTCGGTAGGCGATGAAGATATCGAATATCTTCATCTTCATAAATAAAATAAGATACCCGTCAGGGGGTATCTTATTTTATTTATGGGCAAGGAGGGAGTCGAACCCTCATGAGAATAATCTCGCAGGTTTTTGAAACCTGTGCGTCTGCCATTCCGCCACTCGCCCGCTAAACATTAGTATCTTAGCAAAAATTTATTCTTTTACAACCTTATAATTGCACTCTCGAGCTTTAGCGAAGAGAGAAAGAAGAAAGCTTGCTTTCTTCGCACTCCTTATTCGAGCACTTTATTTGTCCTCTTTTGGTCTGGATTAACAAAGATTGACATTTCGGGCATTTTTCTCCGGTTGGTTTGTCCCACAAAGCAAAATCGCACTTAGGAAATTGGTTGCAACCGTAAAATATCTTTCTTTTTTTAGTTCTTTTCTCAACAATATCTCCGGTTTGACATCTGGGACATTTTACCCCTAAAGTATTTTTTTCCAAAGATTCGGTGTAGCGGCATTTAGGGAATTGGGAACAGGCATAAAATTGACCGTATTTGCCGATTCTGATCAAAAGAGGAGCGCCGCATTTCGGGCATTTTTTTTCGGTCGGTTTTTCCGTGATATCTTTTTTAGAAACTTCCTTATATTTTTGTTCAAGGTTTTTTTCAAAGGGTGTATAAAACTCTCTTATCATCGGGACCCATTCTTTTGAATCCTCGGCAATCTTATCAAACTTTTCTTCCATTTCGGCGGTGAACTTAATATCCACGATTTCCGGAAAATGCTTAACCAGAACATCGTTAACCGTTATGCCGATTTCGGTCGGCCTGAATCTTCTGTTTTCATCTTTTTCAATATAATTTCTTTCTTGAACGGTAGATAAAATCGGCGCATAGGTGGAAGGCCGGCCAATGCCGTTTTCCTCCAAAATGCGAATCAGAGAAGCTTCATTATATCTCGGCGGCGGCTGAGTAAAATGTTGAGAAGGAGTCAGTTTGGTTAAATCCAAAACTTCGTTTATTTTTAATTCGGGCAATTCATTTTCTTCGAACTTTATCGGATAAACCTTCAAAAACCCGTCAAAACTCAAAGTTTGTCTGGTAGCTCTAAAAACATATTCGTCAGCTGAGATATCAACTGTCGCCGTGGCAAAAACGGCTTGACTCATTTGGCAGGCGATGAATCTCCGCCAAATTAAACCATAGAGCTTGAATTGATATTCTTCCAGTTTTAATTTCTCAGGCGTTTTGTCAGGATAGCTTGGCCTGATAGCTTCATGGGCTTCTTGGGCACCTTTTGATTTCGTTTTAAATTTTCTTAAATAGCCCGCCCAGTAATTTTTTCCGTATTCTTTTGTAATAAATTTTTTGGTGGCAAACAACGACAAATCGGAAAGATTCAAGGAATCGGTGCGATGATAGGTGACAAACCCTTTTTCATATAAGCCCTGGGCAATACTCATTGTTAATTTGGCCGGGAAGTGGAAACGCTGCCAGGCAGCTTGTTGTAAAGTACTGGTAGTGAAAGGCGGCCAAGGATTTCTTTTTAATTCCTTTTTCTCAATATTGGAAACCTGATAATCAGCTCCATTCAAGTCGGTAATGATTTTTTGTGCTTCCTTTTCATTTTTTATCGCCAGTTGGTCTAGAACTTCCCCGTCTTTTTTAATTAAAGTTGCGACAAATTCGCTATCTTTAAAAAGCGTGGCGACGATTGTCCAATATTCTTGCGGAACGAATTTTTCGATTTCCCTTTCCCGTTCGACCACTAATCTGACGGCGACCGATTGGACTCTACCGGCCGATAAACCTCTGGCGATTTTTTTCCATAGAAAAGGAGAGAGCTTATAGCCGACTAATCGGTCCAAAACTCTTCTGGCTTGCTGAGCGTCAACTAAATTTATATCTATTTGCCTCGGATTTTTTAAAGCCTCTTCAATAGCCTTTTTGGTGATTTCGTGGAAAACAATCCTTTGATAAGGTTCTTTTTTGCCGTCTAGCTTCAGGGCTTTTACCAAATGCCAAGAGATGGCTTCGCCTTCTCTATCTTCATCAGTCGCCAGAATTGTTGAGTCGGTTTTTTTAACCGCCTCGGCCAGAAGCTTAACTGTTTTTCTGGCTTTCAAAGGAATTATATATTTTGGTTCAAAATTATTTTCAACATCAATGCCTAGTTCGCTTTTGGGCAAATCCCGAACGTGTCCATAAGAAGAAAGAACCTTATATTCAGGTCCTAAGAATTTTTGTATTGTGTTTGCCTTTGTCGGGCTTTCAACGATGACTAACTGCATAGCAAGTTTTTTATTCTATAAAGTCAAAGAGGTAAAACCTCTTTTCCATCTTCACTTTCGTTGCGCGAAAGTTCGATAGATGAAGGGAAACCCGAAGGGGTAAACTTCATCGCGAGCGCGCAAGCGCGTATACATTACTCCCTAAGTTTCTTACTTTATCTTTTATTTCTAAAATTGCAAGGGTGGAAGCGATTTGTTGGGCTGATAGATTAGTCTTTTCGATAATCTTGTCAATTTCCAGAGCGTTTTCCTTTAAAGCATTTAAAATTAAATTTTCTTCCTCAGTTTCACCGACTAAAGTTTTGCCGAGAACAGATTTATTTATTTTTAAATTCAGCTCTTTTAAAATATCGTTGGCATTTTCAGCCAAAATGGCGCCGTGTTTTATCAGATAATGACAGCCGGCTGAATTTAAAGAATGAATCTGGCCGGGCACGGCAAAAACTTTTCGGTCTTGCTTTTGCGCCCATTTGGCGGTAATTAAAGAACCGGATTTTTGTTTGGCCTCAACTACTAAAACTCCCAAAGATAAACCGGAAATTATTCTATTTCTTTGCGGAAAGGTGATTTTAGAACCCGGGGTTCCAGCCGGATATTCAGAAAGCAGGCAACCGCCCGTTTCTAAGATTTTTTGGGCCAAGAGCAGATTGGATTGAGGATAAATGCTTTTGGTGTCCAATCCCGTACCCAAAACCGCAATTGTTCTTTTGCATTTTTCCACAACGGCCAGGTGACTGAAGGTATCAATGCCGGGAGCTAATCCCGAAACAACGGTTAAGCCGGCTTCAGACAAATCTCCGGCAAACTCCATAGCCGCTTCTTTGCCGTAAGGAGAACACATTCTTGTTCCGACAATCGCAAAACAATTATCGGTCGGCCTTAATTCGCCACGGTAGTATAGCACGGGTGGAGGATTTTTAATGCTTGTCAGCAGTCGGGGATAATTTTTATCCTGCAGGCCGATAGTTTTTATTTCGTCCATCATTTTAATCAGTATAACATCATTGTTTTAAATTATGAAAAATGTTAAATAAAAAATATGTCTTTATCTATCGGTATCGTCGGATTAGCCAATGTCGGCAAATCAACTTTGTTTGAAACCCTGACTAAAAAGCCGGTGGCAATTTCCAATTACCCTTTTTGTACGATTGATCCCAATGTCGGTATCGTCGAAGTAGCTGACGAAAGATTAAACACGCTGGCTCAGCTTTTTAATTCAGCCAAAAAAATTCCAACAGTGGTTCAATTTACGGATATTGCCGGTCTCGTCAGAAACGCTCATAAAGGCGAGGGCCTGGGTAATCAATTTTTAGCCAATATCAGGGAAGTTGACGCGATTTTGTTTGTCGTACGCTGTTTTGAAAATTTGGAAATTATTCATGTGGAAAAAACCGTGGATCCTGTCAGGGACATCGATATCGTTAATATGGAGCTTATTTTAAAGGATTTGGAAACCTTGGACAAAAGAATTCAAAAGGTGGCAGCCGACGCCAAAACCGGAAAAAAAGTTATTGCCGATGAGCTGGAAATATTGAAAAAACTGAAAGAATGGTTGGAAAATGGAAATTTGGCTCGGCAGTTCATCTCAACAACGGGCGATGAAGTTTCCTCCTTGCGGAGTTTGCCTTCATCTTCCACCTCGCTCATTCTGAGCTCGGTATCCAAAGAACTTCAGTTGTTAACCGCCAAGCCCGCTCTTTTTATTCTAAACTCCAACACTACTATTGTCGCTCCGGAACTGGAGAAAAAAATAAAGGACTTAAATTCCGATTATGTTTTAGCCAGTTTAAGAGATGAATACGATGGCAGCAAGCTTTCGGAAGATGAAAAAAAAGAACTGGGATTGAGCGATTCCAAGCTTAATGAAATTATCCGAAAATCTTATCAGGTTTTGGGATTGATAACCTTTTTTACCACAGGGCCAGATGAAACTAGGGCTTGGACCATAAAAAAAGGTACAAAAGGCCCGCAGGCGGCTGGCACCATTCATACGGATTTCGAAAATAAATTTATTTGCGCCGAAGTTATTGGCTGGGAAAAGTTAATCAAAATCGGCGGCGAAAATCCAAATCAAGACGCTTGGAGCGCGGCGGCAAGACTTGGTCAGTTAAAAACAGAAGGGAAAGAATACGTGGTGCAAGACGGCGACATAATGGTGATAAAACACGGTCAGTAAAAAATCGGGCTTCAGGCCCGATTTTTTAATTTATCAATGGTTCGATGGGCTCACCATCCTTCGAACCATCCTGAGTTTGTCGAAGGACTGACTCGGAAAGCATTTGGCAATAAAGGTTTAATCCCACGCGGTTGATGTTACCTGATTGTTCTTTGCCCAGGATATTGCCGGCTCCTCGGATTTCTAAATCCTTTAAGGCGATTTTATAACCGGAGTCCAGCTCTTCCGCTTCCTTTAACGCCTTTAATCTTAATTTGGCTTTAGGAGTCAAACGGCCGCTGTAAAGAAAATAGGCGAAAGCCTGAGCATAGCTGCGGCCGATTCGGCCCCGGATTTGATAAGCTTGAGACAGACCCAAGCGGGTCGCGTCAGCCACGACTAGAGTATTAACATTTGGCAAATCCAAACCATTTTCAATAATGGTGGTGGCGACTAAAACGTCTGTTTTTTTATTTTGGAAGTCAGCCATTGTTTTAATCAATTCTTTCTCGTTTAATCGTCCGTGGATTACGCCAAACTTTACCCGCGGCATTATTTTTTCTAAAGATTTTTTTGTCATTTCAATCGTTTCAACGCGATTATGCAAATAATAAACCTGGCCGTTTCTTTTTAATTCTTGTTCAATAGCTATTTTAATAATATTTTCCGACCGAGGTAAAATAAAAGTTTTAATTTTTAATCTGCCTAAAGGCGGCGTTTGGATTAAGCTGACATTTTTTAAGGAGGAGAGAGCCATATATAACGTCCGTGGTATCGGGGTGGCTGAAAGAGACAAAACGTCCAAAGAAGCGCGTATCTCTTTCAGCTTTTCTTTTTGTTTAACGCCAAATCGCTGTTCGTCATCAATAACCAATAAACCCAGATTACCGAATTCAATGTCTTTTGATAAAAGGCGATGGGTGCCGATGATTATATCTATTTGGTTCTTTCTCAGATTTTCTAAAATTTTTTTAGTTTCTTTTTCTGTTTGCAATCTGGATAATAACGCAATTTTGATCGGCAGATTTTTCAGTCGGGCTTTAAAATTATTAAAGTGTTGATCGGCCAAAATGGTGGTCGGGCAGATTAGAGCGGTTTGATAGCCGGAATTCACGGCTTTGACCATTGTTCTTAAGGCGATTTCCGTTTTGCCAAAACCGACGTCTCCACAAACCAGGCGGTCCATTGGTTCTGATTTTGCCAAGTCTTTTTTAATTTCTTCCATAGCTTGCAGCTGGTCGGGCGTTTCTTCGTGTCCAAAGCCGTCAGCTATTTGACCATCAATTTCGTTGTCGGCTGAATAAGACGGGCGACTGGCTACTTCTCTTTGAGCGTAAATTCGCAAGAGTTCTTGAGCTAACTTTTCTGTTTCTTCTTTGATTTTTCTTTTGGTCCTTTGCCAGGCGATTGAACTTAATCGGCTGATTATCGGCTCAATAAAACCGATATATCTGGAGAGTTTTCTTTCCAGTCCCAAAGGCACATAAAGTTTGTCTTTCTCGGCATAATCTAAGACGTAATAATTATTTTCGATACCCGTAAATCGACCAATTCCGTGGTCTAAATGAACCAGATAATCGCCTGGTTTCAATCCTTTCAAATCGGAAAATAATTTTTGCGATTTTAATCTTTTTTGTAAAATGTCCTTAACTGATTTTTCGTCTTGGATTTCAACCGCCAGTTTTTCAATATTTTCAATTTTGTTGCCCAAAAAATCCAATCTGGCGGCGAAATTAGAGTTTAGCGGAAAAACTGAAACCAGACCGCCTTGTTGGGCAAACTCGCCGGGAGATTCAACTTTTAAAACCTTTTCATAGCCCATTTCATCCAGTTTTCGCAAAATTTCCGATAAATTAGCTTTTTGATTTTTCTCCAAATATAAAATATTGTCTTCAAAAAAGGATTGGGTTTTTCTCGCTTCCAGAATTTTGACTGAATTTTCCTCAAACCAAAAATTGCCCTTTTCTAAAAAGTAGGGGGTGATGCTGACAACCAGAATGCTATCTAAGCTTGACATTTCCATCTTATTTGATATAATATAGAATTATCGGAAAGGCAATCTTTCTGCTTTCCGGTCTATCTGCAAGCGGTCTGCTTCATCGGGTTTCAAA
>JAVHRH010000045.1:0-2506 GCA_036171555.1 Parcubacteria group bacterium
AAGGAGATATTGCGCGTGCCCTAGAGGTGCATAGGGCGTATGTGAGTGGTATAGAGACGGGCAAGCGCAATCCTACCCTTGCGACAATAGAAAAACTGGCTAATGCGCTTGGAGTTTCGGCAAGCGAACTTTTGAAATAGTTATGTTCAATATTTTTTCAAAAACAACAAAAGAACCTCAAGGATACATCGTGCTTTTTAATTTGAAAGATTGGTGGCGCGATTCATTTACAGAAGAAGAAAGAAAACATATTGTGGAAGTTTTTCAGCCGTTAGGGGCACCGAAAGATGTTTTAGTGGCTGGTAACTTGCAATCGTCGGGAGACGACAGAATATTAAGTTTTCTTTCTTCTCTCGCTGGTTGGTTTGATAATCCAAGAGATAGACATATCGCCAATAAAATTATTGCAAAAGCGGCGGATTATGTCGCTTCTGAAAAGAACATTCTTGATCTACATTTTTTCTACCCCGCAAAAATGAAATTGTTTTACAAGGAGCGAGAAAATCCCTCTGCACTAAAAGAAGCGACTGACGCTTGTCTAAAGCAAATTGAAATTTCTGAAAAAGCCGCCGCCGCTTTTCGCAAAGAATATGGCGATAGTCAATTACCAGCACACGAGGGATACGAACAGCTTTGTATTATTTTAGAAAAAGAAGGAAAGTTTAACGAGGCAATAAAATTTGCCGAGCAAGCAAAGAAACAGGGTTGGAGTGGTGCTTGGGACGGACGAGTTGAAAGGTGCAAGAAAAAACTTGAAAAGTCACTTAAAAATTGATAATATAGAAAATATATGGCTTTACTTAGCTTCATAAAAAATTTGGTTTCCGAGAAAGAGGGCGTGAAAGAATATCGCGAAAAACTCGCTCAATTTTTAGGCGACTCTAAGATTTCTGACGAGGAAAAGCAAGAACTAGAATCTATCTCAAAAAAGTTTGAACTTACTCCCGATGAAATTGGAAAATTGCAAAAATCTGCTTTGTCTGGTGTTTTTCAAAATATCACTTCCGACCAAAGAATTACGGAGGAGGAACGACTCTCTTTAGAGGTCTTGCTCAATCATTTTGGACTTCAAACAAAAGACATAAAATTTGACCAAAAATCTTTCAACAAATTTTATTCTCTCGCCCTTATTGATAAAGGGATTTTGCCAGAAATTAAAGACGGCAATCACGATATAAATATCATTTTCAAAAAAGGAGAAATTTTACACTTTGGCGCAGCTTCCGTTTTGAGAAAACTAAGGCGTGTAACTACGCGCATAAATTACGGCGGATTGACGGGGTCAATAAAAATAATGAAAGGTGTCCGTTATCGTGTTGGCTCACTTGGAATCGGGACGGAGTCAAAAGAAGTGCTAGCTTCCGAGGATAACGGAATATTTTATATTACTAATCAGCGTGTTGGATATATCGGAAGCAGAAAACAGTTTTCTGTTCCTTTCAACAAAGTGCATTCTTTTGAACTTCGTCCCGAAGGAATGTATATTTTTAAGGAAGGCAAAGAAACTCCGCACATCATCACGCTTGATGATTATGAAGTGCCTTCTTCGATGATTTCTTTTATTATCAACAAAGAAGACTAATTGGCGAAAAACATAGACGCCATGAATAAACTTTCTCAATCAACAATTGAAAAACTTGGCTACTATGTATATCTGCTCATTGACCCACGAACAGAGCGGACTTTTTATGTCGGCAAGGGTTGTGGCAATAGGATAAATCATCACTTGCTCGGTGCTCTGGAAATAAACAAAAACGAAAAAGAAAAAATCAAAATTATCCGCAACATTCAAGCAAACAGCTTGAATGTTGGGTTAGTGATTTTACGCCACGGACTTACAGAAAAAGAAGCATTTGAAGTTGAAAGTGCAATGATTGATTTTCTTGGAAAAGAAAGTTTGACCAATCTTGTTTTAGGACACTATGCTACAGATCGAGGACTGATGAAATTGGAAGACATAAAAATTAAATACGAGGCGGAAGACGCGATTTTTGATGACCCTATAATCCTCATCAATATCAACAATCAGTACCGTCGCAATATGACCGCAGATGAATTATACGAAGCGACGAGAAAACATTGGGTAGTTGATAGACATCGTGTTAGCAACATAAAAATCGCGTGCACCGTGTATCGTGGCATAATCCGAGAAGTTTTTATTGTTCATCAATGGTTACCGTCACCAGACAGTAGAAGGTCGTATTTTGAAGGCGAAGTTGCATCGCAAAACATACGAGAAAAATATCTTTACAAATCGGTTGCGAAGTATTGGAAACAAGGTAGTCAATGGCCGACAAAATATGTCGGATGATTGACTGGCGATTCAAAAATTTTTTGGACAATTCCGAAACCCGCCCGCATTCATTCCCCAGACCCCTTTCTGCGGGCGGGAAAATTCAGCCGAGGTTTTGCCAAATCCTTTTCCCCAGAAAATAGTTTTGGCAAAACCGAGTCCGCATTGTTCCGCCACCTGCCCGAATACTTGGAGGGCAGAACCCCGAAAGAA
>JAVHRH010000046.1:0-785 GCA_036171555.1 Parcubacteria group bacterium
AAAACAGCAACAGATTTACAGACAAAACATCGTGCCATTTGTGATGGTTTTTTGGCACAGGCCCTTCAAAAAACCGAAAAGGCAAAGCCATTCGTTAAGGATGCAAAGATTTTTTATAAAACCCTCAAAAAAGTTAAATCTATTGAGGAGTTTTTAACATTCCCAAAATACAGAAATGACCTTGCCTCTGCTTGTGGATTTTCAGATAAAGCACGGTCTCAACTAACTGAAACAGAACTAAATGGCGCAATAAAGAAAGTTTTGACTCGCATTTACAAAGAGTCAGGTTCAGAATTTCGAGAAGATATTTTGTATCGTTATCTCCTTACGAAAGGTGATACTTTGGGCGGTAGTATGCGTAACTTAACCGGGGCTTCTGCTGGGACAAAGCTAACAGAAAAAATCATCGAGCGACTTTCTGGTGGAAAAAAGAAAACTCAACTTTTGAAAAGTAAAACTGGGAAAATCCAAAGAGTTATTTGGGATGGCCGAACAATGCTCTTTGATGTAAAACCACGCCTGATTGGGAAAAACATTGATGTAATTTTAATAAGCCGAGGAGATATAAAGACCCCGGAAGAAGATTTATTAGCAGATAAAAGAAATTACATTGCATGCGGAGAATTGAAGGGTGGAATTGATCCCGCTGGCGCAGATGAACATTGGAAAACAGCTAATAGCGCATTAGGAAGAATTAGAACTGCTTTTGGAAGAAGTGCGCTTGCTTTATTCTTTGTTGGAGCCGCAATAGAATCCTCCATGGCAAAAGAGATATTCAAGCAACT
>JAVHRH010000046.1:795-2501 GCA_036171555.1 Parcubacteria group bacterium
CTAAAAAGCGGCAAGTTAACTCATGCCGCGAACTTAAACGATGACGAACAGGTGAACGATCTGGTTGGTTGGCTTTTGTCTTTATAATTTTCTCCAAACATAAACACACTTACGCAGCTCTTCTCTGCCGTGCACACCCATTTGCTGACTACTATTTCCTTTTCCTGTTGGCAAAACCCATATTTTCTCAACTTCAAACCCTGCTTCTTGGGCAATATCTGAGAGTATTAAATCAACGGGAATGTTTGCGCCGGCATAGCGGACATTATCGTTCACCATCACAAAAGGAGCGCCGCTTTTTAAAAGACGGGCGCACTCAAAAATTACAAGCGCAGTTTCGTAAAAATAGTTTTTTACCATTCTAACTATGCCGGGATTATTTAGTTCCTTGTTATCCTTTTTTTCGTCAAGATATTTGATAATTGTTTGCAATTCTTTTTGATTTTCAAATGCCTTATTGGCTCTTTGAAAAATATCTTGTGAAAAAAACTGGTCGAGATTTTCTTTTTCTCTGTTCTCAACAGTGCATGTCATCATCGCTTGCCGTAGATCTCTAATTTTTTCCTCATCAACATCAAGTAGCGCAAGTTCTAGGGCGTAAGTTCTTGTGTAGTCGTAGCGATTACAGTAGGGTGGTGAGGTCATTAAAAAATCAAATTCATTGCTTGTTAGTTTCGGAAGAATAGAAAGACAAGAGCCTTTCAGGACATCAACATTTCCGATTTTTCCCCTCGGCTCTTTAACTAAATCAAAAAGTGTATTACCTCCTCGTAAATCATTAATAATATCTTTGAATTTTTGAATGATTGATCGGTTAAAATCTTTAATTTCTCCCTTATCAAATTTATTTTCCCCATTACCTCTCCCAGAACGATAATCCCAGCGTAAGTATTGACCATCTTTTCTCGTAAAACTAATTTCCTCAAGAACGCAAAGAAGCGCGAAACGAAGTATTCTTTGATAATCCTTGTTCTTTATTTTATCAATAGCATTTAGAAATTTACCCAAAAGTTTTTCTGTGGCTTCAGGGAACGCTCCATTAGTAATTTTTAGATGGTTAAGTTTTCGCCCGTTTTTTTCTTTCTCCCATGGCTGCTTATCGATCCACTCTTGTAAAAAATCTGTGAGCCTGTCATGATTATTGCTTTCAAAAATAATTTTCCTAACTTCTATTATCTCTGATCCAATAGGTAAAAGTTCTACACCAACAGTATCCAATCCTCTTTCTGCTGAGGCAAAAAGTGATGTTCCGCTTCCCGCAAAGGGGTCAAGAACTTTGCCGGACCTAATGTCCAACTTATCCAAAACATAGTCAACAAGTGCGGAAGAATAACCCTCTTTGAATTTGTACCAGCGATAGCCCGGAGTTTTTTTATTTGCTTGAAAACTAACAAGTGTTCGTTTTAAGTCATTATTAACAACTAACTTACCTCGATAGCGTCTTTCGAGTTTTTTGTTGGATTCTTCAATTTTATCTAAAGTGATATGCATAGGACTTGATAACTATAGTATACAGGTGCTAAAATATAATTGCAAGCAATTTTAGAGTAGATTTTATGATTTTATTAGATTAAGTAATAAAAACAACAAAATGCTCCATAACGAAGTTAAAACTTACCTTGAAAAATTAGACCAAGAGCAAAAAGCTCTTGCGTCTTATAATGGCGAGCATGATATTGCCAAAGCAATAAAAGATATTCTCGCGA
>JAVHRH010000047.1:0-12273 GCA_036171555.1 Parcubacteria group bacterium
ACGACTGTTTCCTCCTTCCAATTACAAGAGCAGTAAGCGGTGCTTGCTCTGGATAAGAAAGCGAGAGTAAATTCGCGAGTTCCTCATCCAAGAAGCTTCCTACTTCCACCACTCCAAGATTTTGTTCCGCGCACCATAGGTATGCGTTCTGGGCGGCGTGCCCCGCTTCGAGTAAAGCGAAACGGTATCCTCGATTCCCGTACTTCTGAGTTATTTGTTGGAAGTTGCAGGCGAGTACATATACTGCCGCCGCATCTTCTAAGAAGGAATCTGCAAGGAAGGCCTGAAGGACTTGTTGTGCTGAAATTTGGCTACCTTCTCGAAGTCCCTCTGGACCACCGACGTAGATAACCCAGTTTAAATGGCTTTGTCGAGCCAAAACAAAAAGTCGAAGTGGATACAAAGCTCCGCCAGAAGGCACAGTGCCAAGACCAATAGAGCTTTCTGGGAAATCCACACTTCTCTCTATTTTCCCATATATAACCCATGCAAGACGACCTAGCTCGGCGAATGAAAGACGATCTCCGCTAAATTGTCTGACCGACTCGCGCTTTTCTAGTAATTGCTCCAGGATTGTGTGAGACGTTGAGAAGAATGGAATTAACGGACTCTGCCCTTCTTGTACCATTTTGGCCGTGTATTCTTTAGGCAGTTCCCTAAAAAAAGGTGCGGGATTCTCTGATGCTCTATGGAAGAGGAGAAAATAGTTGCTAGCATCTACCAATATTTGGTGTATCAACAGCTTTTCTATCACTTCTAATACTTCTTTCCCATTGTGATTAGTTTGCTCGCAAACCGTAGACACGATTTCTTCGACAGTGCGATATCCAGTACACTGTCGGAGAAGGCACAAAAGTACTTCTTTGCTACCTTCGACTATGACGGCACGTCCAGGAAGTAAAAACTCCAACTTATTATCTTTTTCTATACTATAAGCAGTGACTAAGGGGTACATGTCCTTTTTCATATTTATCCTCCTTCAAGTGTTTAATTGTGATATCGCGTTGTGCGATTGCTGGTTTTAATTTAACACAGAGAATAAAAAAAGTCAATAAAAACGTTGGAAGCTTTTTGTTAAGATCTCGTATTATAGTTATAACGAATTATTTTTTAGTTGGAACGTAATGTTATATATGTCCCCTGCCCCCATGATTATTACTACTTCTCCATTTTTTATGTTTCGTTTTAAATAAGACACGATTTTTTCTTTCGGCAAGTAAATGACGGAAGATTTATTGATTGCCTTAACTAATTTCAATGAGTCAACTTTCTGCCTGATGGTTTTTTCTTCCCGACCAGCAACATCAAAAATATCAGTGATAATCAGATTATCAATAGGCGCCTCTTTAAAAACTTTGATAAAATCTTTGAATAAGTAATAAGTTCTTTGGTATTGGTGCGGTTGATAAACGCACCAGATTTTTTTATTGGGATATTTCTCTCGTGTCGCTTTCAGGGTAGCCAGCGCTTTCTGGGGATTGTGGCCGTAATCGGAAATCAAAATAAAAGGTTTGGTTTGGATTATTTCAAACCGGCGCCAGGCTCCTTTATATTCAGCTAATGCTTTGAAAGAAATGCTGTCGGGAATTTTTAGAGTTCTCGCCGCGGCCAAAGCCGCCAAGGCATTATAAACATTATGTTCCCCCGGCACTTTTAAAATCTTTTTTAATTTTTTCGTTTCAGGTTGTTTGGTTGAATATTTTTTAATTGGGATTTGTTTAGAAATTAGAAATTTGGATTTAGAAATTAACATTTTGCGAATATTCCCATCGTCGTTATTTATTATTAAAACACCATCTCTTGAGAGGTGCAAAACGTATTTCTGAAATGTCCGCAAAATGTTTGTTAGGTTCTTATAATAATCCAGATGGTCGGCGTCAATATTAGTTAAAACAATGATTCGTGGCCAATAATTCAGGAAAGAAGCCATATGTTCATCAGCTTCAATGATCAGATATTTGGACTTCCCTGTTCTGAAATTGGAGTTTCCAAATTCTTTCAGCTTTGTACCGATAATTACGGTCGGGTCTAATCCAGCCTTAATTAAAATTAAAGAAAGTAAAGCCGTCGTCGTGCTTTTACCGTGCGTGCCGGAAACCGCAATCGTAAAATATTGTTTGATTAGCTCCCCCAACGCTTCGGGATAGCTTAAATATTTAATCTCCAACTTTTTAGCTTCTGCCAATTCCGAATTATTAGGCGGTACCGCGGGGCTGTAAATTACTAAATCTGTATTTCTTGGAATTTTATTTTTGCCAATAAGGAGCCCGGCTCCTTTTTTCTTGAGCAATTCGGTGATTTCAGAAGACGCCAAATCAGAGCCGCTCACTTTGTGTCCCTTGGCTAAATAATATTGAGCTAAGGCGGAAACGCCAATTCCGCCAATGCCGATAAAATGCACTTTCATATCTTTACGATAATTTATTTCGGGAAAAATTCAAATCAGAGATAATTTTCTTTAGATCTTCGTCGCTCACCACCTTTTTCTTATCAGCTATTTTATGAAAATTGCCTGATATTTTTTCTATTTCTTGGTGAGAAAAACCGCCATATCCCAGAGATTCCAATTTATATAAAAGACCGTGCTTTCCAGACCTGGCCGTTAAAACTATTTCATTTTTTCTGATTCCCACCTGCTCAGGATTTATTATTTCGTATGTTCGCCGGTCTTTTAGTATGCCGTCCTGGTGAATCCCGGAAGAATGGGCAAAAGCGTTTGTCCCGACTATGGCTTTATTGGATTGCACGGGCATATTCATTAAATCGGCAACTAATTGACTGGTGCGCTTTATTTCTTCCGTAACTATATTCGTATAATAATCTTTGTATAAATCTTTTCTGGTTTTTAAAATCATTACGATTTCTTCGAGGGCGGCATTCCCGGCTCTTTCTCCTACGCCGTTTATCGTACATTCGATTTGATTGGCGCCGCTATCAACTGCCGTCAAACTGTTGGCAGTGGACATTCCCAAATCATCATGGCAATGGACGGATAATATTATTTTTTTGCCAAGTTGGGGAATTTTTTCCTTAAGTCGTTTTATTAATTTCCCGAATTCTTCCGGCGTAGAATATCCGACAGTATCGGGAATATTTATAATTTTAGCACCGGCCTCAATTACCGCCCCAATAACTTCAACAAGGTAGCTGAAATCACTTCTTGTGGCGTCTTCCGGAGAGTACTCAATTTCAGAAATCAAACTTTTGGCCAGCCTAACGGACTTCACGGCTATTAACAATGCTTCTTTTCTGGTTTTGCCTATTTTTTTCTTAAGATGAATATCGGAGGCAGGTAAAAACACGTGCAGGCGTGGTCGTCGGGCTTTTTCCAATGAGGCGGCGGCTATCTTTATATCTTTTTCCACACACCTTGCCAAAGCCGCGACAACGGATTCTTTAATTTCCCCGGCAATAGAAGACACGGACTTGAAGTCTCCCGGCGAAGATACGGGAAATCCGGCCTCAATAACATCCACACCAAGTTTCTCTAATTGCTTAGCTATGGTTATTTTTTCCGCAGGTTTTAACGCGCCTCCAGGGGTTTGTTCGCCATCTCTTAAAGTTGTATCGAATATGTAAATTTTCTTCATAGAGCAAGTTTTTTATGAAATAAAAAACGCAGATGGAAAAGAGATTTATCTCTTTGACTATCATCAAGGGTTTAACGGAACCGATTCTAAAATAGTATAATGGGGGCCGGTTCTTTTTAGTTCGCTCTCCATTATATCAATGGAATTAACTTCAAAACTCAAACTGATCTCCGTATTGATTTCCGGCCGTTCTTCCGGCTCAATTCTTTGCCAATCCCAAGTTTTAATTCGTCCCAAAGTGATATGAGGAATATACGGTCGGTTTTTAGTATCCTCCTTCCCTAAGGCTTCTGAGGACGCCAGTACGTTTTCCAGGTCTTTTTGTACCTTACCCAGCTCAACCGATTCTTTACCCTCTGCCCACACCATCCGCGGAGGTGATTTCTTCGGTGGGCCATAGACAATTTTTTCTAAACTTATGCTGAAAGATTCGTTTTTTGAGGCAACTTCTTGAGTAGTTTTAATAACCTCCAGAAGTTCTTCGTCGGAAAGATAGCCCAAAAACATTAAAGTAATGTGCACGTTTTCTTTTCTCGTCCAACGGCAAGGTAAATCCAGCCATTTATTTTGGAAATCAGCCAGTTTTTCCTTAATTTTTTCCGGTAAATTGACGGCAATAAAAATTCGTCGTGGCATTCTTAAAATATATCAAATTTATGCTAAAATTGGAATATGAACCAAATAGAAGTTTATCTCTATAAAAAACTGGGGAAAGGAAAGGTGCAATGCCAAAATTGCGCGCATTATTGTGTCATTGCTCCGGACAAACGTGGTCTTTGCGGTGTCAGAGAAAATCAAAATGGCGTTCTTTATGCCCTGAATTACGGTAAAGTTATCGCCATCAATATTGATCCGATTGAGAAAAAACCGTTTTTCCATTTTTTGCCTAAAACCTATTCCCTGTCAATCGCCACGGTTGGTTGTAATTTTCGCTGTCAAAACTGCCAAAACTGGGACATTTCCCAAGGATTTAAAGGTCAAAAGGAAATTCCGGGAGATGATATTTCTCCGCAAGACATTGTTAATTTAGCGCTGAAAAACAAAACGCCCTCAATTTCTTACACCTATACGGAACCGGCCATTTTTTCCGAATTTGCTTTGGATACGATGAAGTTGGCTAAATCAGCCGGCATCAAAAATGCCTGGGTTTCCAATGGATTTTTAAGTCCCGAATTGTCAAAACTGATACTCCCCTATCTTGACGCGATCAGAATCGACATTAAAAGTTTTTCCGATGATTTTTATCAAAAAGTTTGCGGCGCCAAACTTCAGCCGGTTTTGGAAACCTGCAAGTTTATGAAAAAATCCGGCGTCTGGGTAGAAATTATCACCCTAGCCATACCTGCTTTATCAGACAGTAAAGAAATGTTCAGAGATATCGCCAGTTTTATCAAAACGGAATTAGGTGCTGAAACGCCGTGGCACATCAACCGTTTTTCAGGCGTCATTTCCTGGAAACTGCAAAATATGCCTGATACTCCTTTGGAAACATTGAAAATGGGCTATGAAATCGGCAAAGAAGCCGGATTAAAACATATTTATATCGGTAATATTTAGTTTCAAAAATATGTCTATTGTTTTTGCGGCCATCTCCCCTCACCCGCCGATAATTTTACCTTCAGTGGGTTCAGCGGAAGACAGAAAACAAGTTAAAAAAACCATTGAAAGTTTAGAATCTCTTGGCAAGAAATTGAGTGAGGCCGAACCTCAATCAATTATAATTTCGGCGCCGCACGAAGATTGGGGTTTTAACGTTCCGCTACACTTTCTTGCCAAAGACTTTAAGGGAAAGATTGCCCAGGTTTTGACTGATGCTGAATCGCCTGCTTCTTATTTCGAAAAAGGACAGAAACTTTACCAGAAACTCAACAGAGGCCCGGCTTCTGGGAATTTGGGACTTATTGCCAGCGGAGATTTATCCCACTGTTTGAAAGCTGATGGGCCTTATGGTTTTAATCCGCAAGGGCCTGAATTTGATAAAGCTTTGATTGAGGCCTTAAAAAAGAAAGACATCAAAACGATCCTTAAACTGGACGAAAAATACCCTGAAGCCGGTGAATGCGGCTTACGTTCCTTTTGTTTTCTTTTGGGAATTTTGGAGGCATCGGGAATAAATTATCAGCCCGAAATCTTATCGTACGAAGGACCATTCGGCGTCGGTTACGCGGTAGTGAATTTTAAACTATAATGAACTTAGAAAAAATTCAGAAAATTTTAGAAAAGGAACCAAGCTATCGCTTAAAGCAAATTAAAAAAGCGCTGTTTCAAGATTTAATTGAAAATTGGCAGGAGGCAACTACTCTATCGCAAGATTTACGGCAGAAATTAGCTGAAAATTGCTTGATTTCCGAATTAAAACCGGAAAAAACTTTAATTTCTACAGATAATCAAACCACCAAAGTTCTTTTTGTCTTAAGTGATGGTTTCAAAATAGAATCTGTCTTGATGAAGCATGAAGATGGCCGAAATACTGTCTGCGTTTCGTCTCAAGCCGGCTGCCTGATGGATTGCCAATTTTGCGCTACTGCCAAGCTTGGATTTCAGAGAAATTTATCTCCTGGTGAGATTGTTGATCAAGTTTTGTTTTTCGCGAGATTGTTAAAGAAATCCGATAAAAAGGTTTCCGGCGTTGTTTTTATGGGCATGGGTGAACCGTTTCTAAACTATGACAATGTTTTATCGACTATCAAAATATTAAACGATAAAGACGGCTTTAATTTGGGTGCCCGCCATATTTCCATTTCCACCTGCGGTCTGGTTGAAGGAATTGAAAAATTAAGCGAGGAAAAATTACAGGTCAATTTGGCAATTTCTCTGCATTCTCCAAACAATGAATTAAGGTCAAAACTGATGCCGATTAATAAAAAATATCCGATTGAAAAGGTTTTGGCCGCGGTTGACAGTTATATTAAAAAAACAAAAAGACGGGTAATGTTTGAATATTTAATGATAGACGGAATAAACGACTCTCCTGCTCAGGCCGAACAGTTGGCTAAAATCATGAAGAAAAATCTGTATATGGTAAACTTAATATCGTTAAATCAAGGTCTCCATTCAGAATTTAAACCTTCAGCCGGCTGGAAAATTAAAAAATTTAAGGAGATTTTGGAAAAAGCGGGCGTGGCGGTTACTCAGCGTTATCGTTTTGGTAAAGAAATTGAAGCTGGCTGCGGCCAATTAGCCGGAAAAAATTTATGAAATTTATCATAAAAGGGCCATTTAAGAAAAATATTTATAATATGATGCGCAATTGCGGCTATCATTTTTTGGATAAAAACGAGGCAGAGTTAGAATATAATTTTGTCCGGCCGCCCCGCGAATATCCAAGATTCCATATTTATCTGAGAACTAAAGACGATAATTTAATCTTTAATTTGCACTTGGACCAAAAACGGCCGATTTATCAGGGAATCACCGCTCACTCCGGCGAATACGACGGTGAAGTGGTTGAACAAGAAGCCGAAAGAGTCAAACGAATTTTAGAAAAAATTGAATGCGGAATGTAATTTTTAATACAATGTTTGGTTTGGTTTGTTTGGCTTCGGTCTGTCTGTTTTGGCAAAGAACTGTTTTGCTGACAGTTATTTTGGCAGTTATATCCGCGATAGGATTATTTAAATGGCGAAATAAAGAAACAGTAATTTTATTTTTCCTTTGCGGTATTTTTGGAGCATTCGCTGAAGCAATTGCCATTTATTTTGGCGTTTGGACTTATGCTTCGCCTGATATTTTGGGAATTACTTATTGGCTGCCGATTTTATGGGGCGATGCCGCCGTATTCAGCTACCAAACAGCCATAGAAATTAAGAATATAAAACAACATGGTTAAACTTAATAATATCGTTAAATATCTAAATAATTATTTGGAGGTTAAAAAGATAAAAGATTTTTGCCGCAATGGCTTACAGATAAAGGGTAATAAAGAAGTTGCCAAAATAGCCTTTACGGAAAATGCCAGCTTGGATACTTTTAAAATCGCTTTGAAAGAAAGGGCGGATTTAATTGTTGTTCATCACGGTATTTTATGGAAAACAAAATATAAGAAAGGTGCTGTGGCAGTTAAAATGACTAAAAATAGAATGAATTTCTTGTTGGAAAATAATCTTTCTCTTTACGCTGTTCATTTGCCTCTTGATAGCCACCGCATCTCCGGCAATAATGCGCAATTACTAAAACTTCTGGGAGCTAAAATTAAAATCGGTTTTGCCAAGTTTAAAGGAAAACCGGTTGGATTTATCGGTGAATTCAAATCCCCTATTTTAGCTGTAAAGATCGTAAAAATCTTGAACAAAAACTTAAGGACAAAATGTCTGGCGCTTTTGTTCGGGCCTAAAAAGATAAAAACCATCGCTGTTTGTTCCGGCGGCGGCGGTTCAGCTACGTTTTACGAAGCCATAGAAAAGAAAGTTGATTTATATCTGACCGGCGATATTTCCGAAGTTTATACTTCGGCCAAGGATGTTAAATTCAATGTTATTTTTGGCGGCCACTATGCCACCGAAACCTTAGGAGTTAAAGCCCTGATGCCTCTTTTGCAAAAGAAATTTAAAATTAAAACAGTATTTATAGATGATCCGACGGGATTATAAAATGAACCCTTTAGTCGTTTTGGCTGAAACAGCAGTGGAAAGTTATATCAAAGATGGAAAAGTTATTGAAATACCTAAAGATTTACCGAAAGAATTTTTGGTAAAAAAATCAGGCGTTTTTGTAACGATTGAAAAAGATGGTGAACTCCGCGGTTGTATCGGAACTTATCTAGCGACAAGAAAAAATATCGCTGAAGAAATTATTTATAATGCAGTAGCTGCGGCAACTGAAGATTTCAGATTTGGACCAATCCAAGAAAAGGAGCTCGGCTCCTTGGAGTATACGGTTTACATTTTAAATCCGCCTGAACAAATAAAAGATATCAAGGAATTAAATCCAAAAAAATATGGTATTATCGTAAAAAGCGGGGCTAAAACAGGGCTTTTATTGCCGGACTTGGAGGGAGTTAATACTTGTGAGCAGCAAATTGCGATTTGCTGCCAAAAAGGCGGCATTAATCTGGCTAAAGAAAAAATCGCGGTATATAAATTCACCGTGGAAAAGTATGGCCAATAAAGAAATTGCGAAAATATTCAGAGAAATTGCCCAGCTTTTAGACATAAAAGGCGCTGCTGCAAAAGCAACTTCTTTTCGCAAATTCAACTACCAAAAAGCAGCCAAAGCTCTGGAAGAGTTGAAAGAAGACATTTCTCTCGCTTACAAAGACTCCGGCGTTAAGGGTATACAAAAAACACTTGGAGTCGGCGAAAAAATGGCTAAAAAAATCGAAGAATACTTAAAAAAGAAAAGGATTAAAGATTTTGAAGAGTTAAAAACTGAGACGGCTATACAACAGATTATCACTTACTACTTTGAAACCAAAGGACTGTCCTTAAGCGAACTGAAAAACAACGCCAGAAAAAGAAAAATCGTTTATTCAAGGTTTACCAAGCCCGCTAAACAACTGATAACTTTAGCCGGTTCCGTTGAAAAAGCCAAGGAAGCCATTGATACGGTGGCTAGCTGGGCTAATTCCAGAGGTTTGGATTATGCAATTGAAACGGTTTTCAAGAAATGGCTGGAGCTGGACCGATTAAAACCCAAAGAAGTGATTAAAAAACCTTTTTATCGGGGCGACCCCATGATTTGGTCGGAGACCAAGAAAAAATGGTATGTTATAGACCCGAGCGGCAATTGGCTGGAATTTTGCGATAAAGAAGAAAAAATAGAATGGAAAACAATAAAATAATTTTTTTGGGGACGCCGGAATTCGGCGCCATTATTTTGACGGAGCTGATAAAATCTGGCCATAAGCCGTTTTTGGTTATTACCGAGCCCGACAAACCAATTGGCCGAAATCAAACTATGACTCCCCCGCCAGTAAAAGTTTTGGCGGAAAAATATAAAATTGTAGTCGTTCAACCGGAAAGAATTAAAGATTGTAAGTTAGAAATTAAAAATTTAGGACCAGACTTGGGAATAATCGCAGCTTATGGCCAAATCCTGCCAAAAGATATCTTAGACATTCCTCAGTATGGTTTTATTAATGTTCATCCCTCGCTTTTGCCGAAATATCGCGGTCCCTCGCCTATTCAGTCAGCCATTCTGACTGGCGACGAGAAAACGGGAGCGACCATAATGCGAGTTGCGGAAAAAATGGATTCAGGCCCGATTTTATCCCAGAAAGAAATAACGATTAGCCAAAACGAAACTTTTACGTCTTTGCATAATAAATTGGCGGATTTGGGAGCTAAATTACTGATCGAATCCATCCCTAAATTATTAGCCGGCAAACTGCCTCCGATGTCTCAAGATGAAACTAAAGCGACCTATACCAAAATTATAAAAAAAGAAGACGGTGAAATTGATTGGAATAAATCGGCGAAAGAAATTGACGGGCAGATTCGGGCTTTTTCTCCCTGGCCCGGGACTTACACTATTTATAAAGGTAAAAGGTTAAAAATAATTAAAGCTGAAAACATCAGCGGTCAATTGATTATTAAAGAAGTCCAGCTGGAAGGCGCTAAACCGATGGAGGTTGATGACTTTTTAAGAGGCCATCCGGATTTTAGAGACATTGTTAAATAGGTTGGTCAAAGAGGATAAATCCTCTTTTCCATCTGCGCTTTCGCTTTGCGAAAGCTTGCTAGGCGATGAAAAATATTGATAAAACAATCCAGATTAAACGAAACCGGATTAATGAATTAATCCGGCAATTTTTCAAGACGGAAGGTTTTTTGGAAGTTCAAACGCCGACTTTGGTTAAATGTGCGGGCCAAGAACCCTACTTGTCGCCCCTGGCAGTTAATTTTCAAGACGAAAAGAATAAGAACTATCAAGGATTTTTAATCACTTCGCCTGAGTATGCTCTGAAGAAAATGCTGGCCTTAGGTTTCAATAAGATATTTGAATTGGCTAAAGTTTTCAGGGGAAACGAAAGTTTTGGCGGCAATCATAATCCTGAATTTACGATGCTTGAATGGTACCGAACAAAAGCCGATTATCAAGACACAATGAAAGACACGGAAAAATTGATTCTTTTTTTGAATAAAAAAATTAATAAATCCGGCCATCTGAATTATCAGGGCAATAAAATTAATTTGACCCTGCCCTGGCCAAGATTAAAAGTTAAAGATGCTTTTCTGAAATACGCTAATATCAATCTTGATAAAGAATGGCGAAATTGTCCGGTTAACGATTGGAACACTAATTTCTACAGCGTTTTTTTGAATAAAATAGAACCTAATTTTCCGAAAGACCGGCCGATTATCATTTATGATTATCCCCTGCCGCAAGCGTCTTTGGCTAAAAGAAAATCAGTTAATAGTTTTTACGCTGAAAGATTTGAAGTTTATATCGGAGGACTGGAACTGGCTAATGCTTTTTCCGAACTGACTGATGCTAAGGAACAATACCAGAGACTAAAAGAAGAACAGAAGTTGCGTAAAAAGATGAAAAAAGCGTTTATTCCCATTGACAAAGACTTCATTTTTGCTTTAAAATTAGGATTACCGCAATCCAGCGGCATTGCTTTGGGACTGGAAAGATTGCAAATGCTTTTGCTGAATATTAAAGACATAAATAATTTATTATTATTTCCAACACATGATCTCTACTGCTGAATTCCAAAAAGGACTAATCATAAAATTCGAAGGCCAACCCTGGCTGATTTCTGATTTCCAATTTGTCAGCCCGGGCAAGGGATCGGCTTTTACCAGGACAAAACTGAAAAATTTAATGACGGGTAATGTCACGGAAAAAACATTCAAGTCCGGCGAGCAATTTGAAGAAGCTGATACTGAAGTTATCAAAGCCAAATTTCTCTATAACCACCGCGACCGATTTTTCTTCTGCGAAGAAGAAAATCCTTCGGCCAGATTTGATTTGCCTAAAGAATTGGTGGGTACCTCCGCTAATTTTATGAAAGCGAACCAAAACATGGAAGCGGTGCAATTTGAAGGAAAATTCATCAGCATCGCTTTACCGATAAAAGTTTTTCTGAAAGTAACCGAAGCTCCGCCATCCTATAAAGGTGATACGGCCCAGGGCGGAGAAAAAAGCGTTACTTTGGAAACGGGGGCACAAATCAACGCTCCCGTATTTGTCAAAGAAGGCGATACTTTGGAAATTAATACGGAAACCGGCCAATACGTCAAACGGTTAGAGTAAATAAAAAAGCGGCCCCACCAGGCCGCTTTTTTTGTTACTCAAAGAATAAGAGGTTTGCTAGGCTAAGCGGCTGACGACAAAAATAAATGCTAATCCTAAAATAGTTAAACCGATCAGCTTGAAAGAACTTTTATTGCTGTGAGCTTCGGGCAGAATGTCGCTGGCGCCGATATAGACCAGAAAGCCGCCAAAAAATCCCAAATAAAGCACCAGAAAATGAGGTGAAATTTTAAAGAATAAGGTAGAAAAAGCTCCGAGAAGCGGAGAAAGAGCATCAGCCAATAAGAAAAGTTTGGCGCGCTGTGGCGTATTTTTATTCGTCAACATTAAAGAAACAGTATTCATGCCGTCGGTAAAATCGTGGGCAATAACAGCTATGGCGATAAAAACACCAACCGTGCTGCTGATTTGAAACCCCAAGCCAATTCCTACCCCATCCATAAAACTGTGGCCAATAAGGGCTAAGGCCGAGATAATACCCACT
>JAVHRH010000048.1:0-2464 GCA_036171555.1 Parcubacteria group bacterium
AAATATTTCAGTGGTAATGCCGTCAATTTTGACGTCCATTTGAATAGCGGTAATTCCTTTTTTAGTGCCAGCCACTTTAAAATCCATATCGCCATAATGATCTTCCGGACCCTGGATATCGGTCAGAATTTTATAATCGCCGTTTTGGCCCAGCATTAATCCGATGGAAATGCCGGCTACAGCTGACTTGATGGGGACGCCGGCGTCCATTAAAGCTAAACAAGAGCTGGAAACCGAAGCCATGGAAGTCGAACCGTTGGAAGAAAGAATCTCGGTGACAATTCTCATCGTATAAGGAAAATCCTCAAAGCTGGGAACCAAAGGCAATAAAGCTTTTTCGGCCAGCATACCGTGGCCGATTTCGCGGCGCCCCGGTCCTCGCATGGGTTTAACTTCACCTGAACAATAAGGCGGGAAATTGTAATGATGCATAAAGCGTTTTTTGCCTCTGGTTTCCATGCCTTCCAATAATCTGACATCTTCGGGCGAGCCCAAAGTTAAAATGGAAAGAGCTTTTGTCTGGCCGCGGCAAAAAATAGCTGAACCATGGGTGCGCGGCAAAAGCCCGGCTTCCATATCTAATTCGCGAAGCTCGTCAATTTTCCGGCCGTCCGGTCTTTTTTCGGTCTTTAAAATATTCTCGTGGACCAATCGGTTGATTTCGTCCTCGATAAATTCGATAACGACATTTTTTTGTCCGGGATATTTTTCTTCAATAGATTGAATTGCGGCTATTTTCAAATCATTAATAGCTTCTTCTCTGACCCGAGCCGCAGCGAAGGGTGAAAAAGAGGATTTATCCTCTTTGACTTTCTCTGATTTAGCCGGCTGATAAAGTGCCGTTGCCAATTTATCACCCAGAAAATCTTTAATTTCTTTAATCAAAGCTAAGTCTGATTTATTTTCTTCAATTTTTATTTTTTCCCGACCGAATTTTTTTATGATTTCTTTTTGGAAATCAATCAATTTTATCAGTTCAGGTTCGGCGACCTTAAAGGCTTCGGTAAAACTATTTTCTTCTTTTTCGTTGCCATCGGCCTCAATCATATTCAGCAAAAGGCCGCCTTTTTCAGAGAGTAAAGCCGAAACGGTAAAGTCCAAATCAGTTTTTTCTCTTTGAGAATAGGTCGGGTTAACAACAAAATTCTGTTCGTCTCGGCCAATTCTTACGGCGGCAATTGGGCCTAACCAAGGGATATCAGACAGTCCTAAGGCCAAAGAAGCGGCGATTAAACCGACAACATCAGGGTCATTTTCAGTATCCCAAGAAAGACAAGTGATAACCACCTGGATTTCTTTTTTAAAGTTTTTAGGAAAACGGGGGCGGATAGCTCGGTCGATTAATCTGGAAGTCAGAATGGCTTCATCGGTCGGCTTGTTCTCTCTCCTCACGAATCGGGAACCCAAGATTTTGCCGGCGGCATAAAATCTTTCTTCGTACTCCACGGTTAAAGGGAAAAAATCGCGGCCTTCAATTTCTTGTGCCATGGTGGCGGTAGCTAAAACCAAAGTTTCGCCGTATTGGACAAAAACACTGCCCGACGCTTGTTCGGCCAGATTGTTAATTTCCACTTTCAATTCTTTACCGCCAATTTCTAATTTAAAATCTTGCTTTACCATAATATTATTTTTTAAATAGATATTTTTCCGGTTCGCTTTCCAAGTCAATGAATTCGTCGGCCGCTTCTTTTATTTTAGCTGAAGCTGATTTGCCGAAAGCAATGATTTCAACTCTTTTGCCTTGGTTTTTCAGAAATTCAACCACTTGCAAAAAATCGCCATCACCCGAACAGAGAACAATCGTATCAACGCTGGGAGCGATCCTAATGGCATCAACTGCGATGCCGACATCCCAGTCAGCTTTTTTTGCGCCACCGTAAAACTCCTGCAAATCTCTGACTCTGGTTTCAATACCCAGTTTGATTAAAGCATCAAAGAAAGGTTTTTCTTCGCCGGTTTTAGTTCTGACAACATAGGCAAAGACACGAATCAAACTGCGATTGCTGATCGCTAATTTTAAAATAGCGCCGAAATTAGTCCGGGCGCCATAAAGATTTTTCGCCGAATGGTAGAGATTTTGAACGTCAATCAGGACAGCAACTCGCTGGCCGGCGTGTTTGATAAACATAAGTGTTGGTTATTTTTGCAGGCCGACTTGTTTCGAAATAGCATTAAATCTTCTTTTGTCTTCTTTCTCGAGGTATTTCAAAAGCGTCTTTCTTTTGGAAACCATTTTAAGAAGACCTCTTTTGGAACCGAAGTCCTTGGCGTGCTTTTTTAAATGAGAAAGAAGCTTAGCTATTTCCTCGGTTAACAAAGCAATTTGAACTTCCGGGGAACCGGTGTCGGTTTCGTGCCGCTTAACTTTTTCAATTGTTTTTGCTTTTTGGGTTGTTGTTACCATATTTTAAGATTATAGCAGGTTTTAAAAATAAAAAAAGACCCTTTCAAGTTTTTTGTCGAC
>JAVHRH010000049.1:0-2427 GCA_036171555.1 Parcubacteria group bacterium
TTTGGACGCAAAAAACTTGATGCGACGATAAAGAACGCAGGCGGACTTGATAGCGCCACTAATACGTTTGATAAACTTGACGAATATATAACCAAAGTTAATCCGGCTATGGGCAGCTCAATCCTAACTTCCCCGGCCTACCAAGAAATGGAAATAGCCGCCCGCAAATATATGCGAGACATAGACAAAAAAATCACTACCAGTTTTGCTGCTTACGAAAAAGGACTTAAGATAAAAGAAGAATTTAAGTCCAACGCTCCTTTAGAGGCATTTTATAATAAAATAAGGATCCAAGAAAAACTTGTTGAAGGATTTGGCAAACAGCTTGCCACAGCACAAAGGAATAAACTTCAGACCGAAATTACGAGATTAAAAACAGAGATAAATAAAGCTCAAAATACAATCGACATAGAAGAAGCCGGGCTCACGACAAAAGAAAAAGATGCTTGGGAAAAAGTTAAAATTTTAAGAGGCGGACAAAAAGGAGGACAAAGAGGGACGAGATAAATTAAATCATTTCTTTGAAAATAAAAATGGGAAAGGCGGAAGTGATTGCTTCCGCCTATGGGTAAATAAGATTAGAAAGGATTATGGTCGTTGGGTGCGTTGATTGCGTTGGCCTTGTTGATTGTTTCGGTCACGAAAATTTTGTGGCCGACGGAAATTCTGTCGGCGATGTTCCAGAGGAATATCCTCCGGGTTAAGCCTGCCGAAATCCGACCTGCGATCTCTTTCTTCAAGCGTGAACATCGCAGTCTTAGCGTCTTGTACGGACTGCCTTACCAAAGCATCATAAAGCTTGGCTTTGGAAAGTTCAATCCTTTTTTCCGCCTCTTCAAGAGTTGTAGGAAGCGACAAAGCCGAGATTGAGGATATTGGATTTTGCACTGCTTCAACGAGAACATCTCTTATCCCGTTGGCTTGCTCCAGGGCGCTTATGCGGTCTTTTACGAACGCTTTAAGCTCATCCAGGCTCTTGCCAGTTAAATCAGTTCCTGCCATGATTATGCACCTTCCTTTCTTTATATTTTAACTTATTTCCTTTTCTAATCTTATGAAATGTTCTGCCTAAATTATACATCATAATTTAATTTTGTCAATAGTTTATGCCCAAAAAATACACCTCTGAACAATTTTGGAAATTATACGAAAAACTCCCCCAAGAGTTAAAAGATGCGCTTTTTGCCGAGGAAACCGGCAATAATCTTTATGAAATTTGCCAAAGGAATGAAATCGGCGAAAATCTTGAGGATATTGTCAGCCTAGTTAGCCAAGTTTTGGTTGGGGTTTTAGCGTCGGAAGATTTTCAGATAACTTTAGAAAAAGAAGTCGGCTTAGAAAAAGATACAGCGAAAAAAGTAGCTCAGGAAGTTAACCGTTTCATCTTTTATCCGGTCAAACCCGCCTTAGAACAGCTGTATAAAATAGGTGCTAGCCCTGGAGAAGAAACTGCTGAAAAAACAATGAAAAGACCTGAAACGAAACCAGAAGTTGGAAACTCCTCCTTCGCCAAGGCTTCGGAGGACAAAGAAAAACCAGAAACCCCTACAACAAAAGACTCTTACAGGGAAACTGTAGAATAAAATGAGATTCACTGTTCCTCAATTCATTGAACGTGAAGCCAAAATCTTTGGCCCTTTTACCTTTAAGCAGTTTGTTTATATTGGAGTGGCCAGCGCTGCTTGTTTTATTTTGTATTTTTCCTTGCCATTTTCTCTTTTTTTGTTGGCGGCTATGGTTTTAATGGGCGGCGCCGCGGCTTTGGGATTTTTAAAAATCGGTGGCCGGGGATTGCCAACCATCATATCTAATGTTTTGAAATTCAGTTTAATGCCTAAAATGTACGTCTGGAAAAAGAAACAGGATGTGGTTACCATATACCAAAAAAAACAACCCTCCTCCGCTAATACTGCGGAGGGTGAAGAAGACCAGATGCCTTTAAAGATCGCGGAGAAAAGCCAATTGAAAAAATTAAGCACTCAAATAGAAACAAAAAGCAAATAATTTATGCCGGGAGCTTCAACGCAACAATTTTTGGAAATGGACGAAATACGGGAAGGAGTTTTGTTGTTGCGGAATAAATCTTTAAGGGGCGTTTTAATGGTTTCTTCTTTAAACTTTGCCTTAAAATCAGACGATGAACAGCAGGCCACCATTTACCAGTTCCAGAATTTTTTAAATTCTCTTGATTTTCCTTTGGAGATTGTTATCCAGTCAAGAATTTTAAACATCACCGGTTATTTGGATAAATTAAAAGAAATGGAAGACAAACAGGCCAACGAATTGTTAAAAATTCAAACCGCTGAATATCGCAAATTTATCACTGATTTGGTCGCCGGTCGGCAAATACTGGCTAAAACATTTTTTGTCGTGGTTCCTTTCAGTTTAATCGAAATTCCTAAAATCGGGGCGAAAAAAGAAATCAGT
>JAVHRH010000050.1:0-2258 GCA_036171555.1 Parcubacteria group bacterium
AAAAGAATTACCGATTTGTCATTGTCACGGGCGGCGGCAAAATTTGCCGGAAATATCAGGCGGCGGCTGGCAAAATTGCCCAAATCAACAATGAACAAAAAGACAAATTGGGCATTCAGGCGACCCGGTTCAATGCTTTTTTAATAAAAACCATTTTTGGGAAAACGGCCTACCCGGAAATTCTGGATAATCCATACATAAAAATAAAGGATTCGAATTATAAGATTTTTTTAGCGGCCGGCTGGAAACCCGGTTCCTCCACCGACTATGATGCGCTCCTGCAGGCTAAAAGATTCAAGGCTAAAAAAATTATCAACGCCTCTAATGTTGATTATATCTATGATAAAGACGTTAATAAGTTCAAAACTGCTAAACCTTTTAAAAATCTTACCTGGCAGGAGTATAAAAAAATAATCGGCGGAAAATGGGTAGCAGGATTAAATCTTCCTTTTGACCCGATGGCCGCTAAATTGGCCGCCAAAGAAAAAATGACTGTTTTCTTTGTTAAAGCAACTGATTTAAGAAGTTTCGAGAACGCCTTGACGAATAAAAAATTTAAAGGTACGATAATTTCGTAAATTAAAAACTCGGTAGGCGAAGAGAGCGCAGCTCTCTTCTTCAGCTGCGTTTTTTATTTCATAAAAAACTTGCTATGAAATCAGACATTCATCCAAAATACTATCCTAATGCCAGAATCACTTGCGCTTGCGGCAACACCTGGACTTGCGGCTCCACTAAAGAACTGATTGAAGTTGAAATTTGTTCGGCTTGCCATCCTTTTTATACCGGTAAAGAAAAGATGATGGACACGATGGGTCGGGTGGAAAAATTCAGAAAAAGATTGGTCAGAAAGGAAGAGATGAAGAAGAAAAAATAAGCTTATGCCGGACTTTGAATCTATCAAGAAAGAGTACGAGACTCTTTTGCAACAGCTCAGCGATCCTGAGCTTATTTCAAATTGGGAGAAATTCGAAGAATTGACGAATAAAAAGAACTCGTTGGAAAAAGTCATTGAAAAAGGGAAAGAAATTGAAGATATTCAAAAGAAAATCGAAGAAAACAAAGAGATTCTGAAATCAAAGGAAGACCCGGAACTTTTCTCGCTGGCCGAGAATGAATCTGTGCAGCTGGCTGAAAAGAAAATAATTTTGGAAAAGGAATTTAACTTTTTGGAACAAGAATTAAAAAATGAACCGAAACAGGAAGAAGGAAACGAAGCAACCGCTTCCTCAGCCGTTATTATGGAAATCAGGGCAGGTACCGGCGGCGAAGAAGCGGCGCTCTTCGTCACCGACTTGTTTAAAATGTATTCTAAATGTGCCCAGCTGCAAGGCTGGGAGCAAAAAGTTTTGGATTCCAATACCACGGAAATCGGCGGTTTCAAAGAAGTTATTTTTGAGCTGAAAGGCAAAGGTGTCTTAACAAAAATGCTAAATGAAGCCGGCGTCCATCGCGTCCAAAGAATACCCACGACCGAGAAATCAGGCCGGGTTCACACTTCAACCGCGACCGTGGCGGTATTAATTAAACCCAAAACATCAGAACTCAAAATCAGGCCGGATGAATTAAAAGTTGAAACCTACCACTCTTCGGGACCGGGCGGCCAATATGTCAATAAAAGAATGACGGCCGTCAGGATTACCCACTTGCCCTCAGGCTTGGTTGTTACCTCGCAAACCGAAAGAAGCCTGCTGCAAAACAAGTCAAACGCTTTGAGTATTTTGGAAGCGCGGCTTTTGGAAAGAAGGGAAAGCGCGGAAAACGAAAAAACCGGCGGCAAAAGACGCTCACAGATCGGGACAGGAGATCGAGCGGAAAAAATCAGAACTTACAATTTTCCTCAGGACAGAATTACCGACCATCGCATTAAAAAAAGCTTCCATAATATTGAAAAAATAATGGCCGGGGATTTAGAACCTATTTTTAAATACCCGACAAGGCCTTAATATCGTCTTGATATTTTGCTTTCAGGGCAAGTACGGAATTGCCGTAAAACTCTTCCCATTTAGACCAAGTGTTCCCTGAAAAATAACGCATCACAGCGTTAAATTCATTAGTCAAAACACCTAATTCTTTAAGATAGACGCCGGCCGCTAAAAAGGCGTCTTTTATATTCCAAGGATCAACCGCTCCTCCTTTAATGGCGCTGAATTTATCCTGATAAAGCACCCAGGTGGAAGGAATAAATTGGGCCGGACCCATGCCTCCTCCGTAACCGACGCTCATCGGACAGGAAACCGGTGTATTTAAAGGATCGC
>JAVHRH010000051.1:0-11023 GCA_036171555.1 Parcubacteria group bacterium
CTCAATTTTTCATCCTGGAGCCAGAAAAGCATAACCACCGATGCCCTCTGTACCGAAGCCTTGGCGCAAAATGCCAAAGGCAGATGGATAAAAAGAGGTCAAAATCAGCCCGCCTGACTTAGATTGGCCGGTAACGCCACTATTAAGAGGAGCCGCCACATTGCCAGCAGGCGGAGCTTGTGTCGGTTCCTGCCAGGCGACAACATAAAAAGCAACGAGAAAAGAAAGAACCAAGATGCCGAAAGTCAAGGCTGAAATCCGAGAAGAGATATGTCTTTGCATAATAATTAAATCAATTATTGCTGAGGAGCAGTTAATCCTTTGAGAACATCTTCCGAAGCTTCGGTGTTTTTAGGCGCAGTTAAAGATTTAATTGTCTCTGCCGAAACTTTTGATTGTTCTCCGGTTGAAGAAGCAGTCAAATCTTGCAAAATCTCTGTCATTGTTTTTTCTTTTGGAGGAGTTAATGAAGACTTTTCCGTCTGTTTTTTAGAAACCAAAAAATAAACAAAACTCAAAACAAAAATAATGATTAAAATTGTAATAATTGGATAAATTTTTTTTGGAGACATACTTCTTTTTTTTATTATAGCACTATTGGCAAGGGTATTTAAACCAACCCGAGGTTAATCCCGTCCAAGTGGCTACACCCATGCCCACGAAAAAAGTGTTGACGATAATATAGGCGCCGTAAATTATCAATAAGCCGATAACTGTACTTTTAATCAGCGCTTTGGCTTTCTCCAATTTACCAGTATCTCCGGCCGCCAAAAAATACATTGCTCCGATAATCATTATCATCAAGACGGCAATGGGCGGCACAAGAGTAAACAAAATAAACTTAACAATCCGGTCAAACAGGGCAAAAAAATCGCAAAGCCGGCAAGGACAAGTTGCGTTGCCGCAAGGCACAAAACCAGTTGTCGGACAATTGGTCCGAGGAGTTAAAGTTTGGTTTGAGGCTGAAGTTGAAGTTGGGACAACCGGGAGGATTGGATTGTTAGAAGACGGGGGCGATGGCTTTACGTCAGTACAATTGCCAAAACAACAAACTTGACCCGATTTTTTTTCTTTATCGCTGGCTTTGGCAGTTAAATCAGTCCCATTGCAATAAAGACCGGAGTCACACCAACTGCCATATAATTGACCGCAGGTATTGGCCTGAACTGAACATTTAACATCTCTTTGACAAGCTGTTTGGCTGTACCGATAAGATTTATTTACGTCGCCGGAAGCGGCGCAACAAAATTGGCCGGCCTCAATCTTGGTTGACCCGCAAAGACAGGCGGCGTCTTCAGCTTTTTGACAAACGGAATTTTGACAAAGTGGCGTATTGGCAACAACATTGCATCCGTTCTGACAATCATTCTGATTATAATATCCTTTGCTGAGCTTAGAACAACAAAACTGATTATTTATCATTTCAGTCCCGCAGATACAATTTCCTGAGAATTGCTGCTGGCATTCAGTTGATTGGTCGCAACTTTTAACGCCTGTAGGGACATTGGGGCATTTCAATCTGACCGTACAATCAAGCGGGTCAAAAGCCGCCCCTTCGCCATTGTTGTAAGTTGAACAGCAATAACCGCCGCTTATCGGTGTTTGGCCACAAACACAAGGCTCTTGATTATAGCCGTTGCAAAGCGAAAAACCGCAGATTTGAGAAACTATTTTGGTTTGAGTGGTAAAAATCCAAGATGTTCCCCAGCCGCCACAAGTTCTGCCCCAACCAAAAAGACCGCTACTCCAGCAAGATTCAACATTCCAAAAATATTTTGTACCCGCAGATAAATTAATAGTCACTTCTGTCCCGTCAATCGTACCTTCCTCCACCAAATTATTGGTTTCATATAGCCAAACGCCATAATGATATCCCTTTTCAGCTCCGTCTACGGCATCCCATTTCAAAGTAACAGTTGCCGAAAGATTCGTCAGTCCGTCTGTAGGATAAGTTTTGGTCGGGACAGGAGCGTCGGCTCTTACGTTTATTCCAAAAGAAAAAAACAACACTACTATCACTAATAGTGTTGCCCAATTTTTGTAATTGAATTTCCCCATTATCGTTCTAAATTGATTACGCTTTAGGTTTTATCACCTGGTCAATTAAACCGTATTCCTTGGCTTCGTCGGCCGACAGATAGAAATCGCGGTCCGTATCCCTTTCGATTTTCGCCAAGGGTTGGCCGGTATGCTTGGCCAGAATCTTGTTTAATTTTTCTTTGATTTTGACAATTTGTTTAGCCGTGATTTCAATTTCAACGGCCTCTCCGGAAACTCCGCCCGCCACTTGATGAAGCAGAATCTGGGCATTGGGCAAAGCAAATCTTTTACCTTTGGCTCCGGCAGCTAAAATGGTGGCTCCCATAGAAGCTCCCAAACCAATGCAAACCGTGGATATATCCGGCTTAACATATTGCATGGTATCGTAAATCGCCATGCCGGCTGTAACTGACCCGCCCGGAGTATTGATATAAAGCTGAATATCTTTATTCGGGTCTTTGGAAGCTAAGAACAATAGCTGGGCAATGATGGAATTAGCGACGATATCGTTAATGGGACCAATCAAAAAAATAATTCTGTCTTTTAAAAGCCGGGAGTAAATATCGTAAGCCCTTTCCCCGTATTGCGATTTTTCAATAACTGTAGGTATAAGATTCATGTAGCGAGCTTTTGTGAAACAAAAGCGAAGCTGAAGATGAAGGCAAACCCGAAGGGGTAAACTTCATCGCCTAGCAAGTTTATTCTTTATTATAATTTAATTAATTTGTAAAAACAAATCCTTTCAGGCTTGTTTTTTATGTTTCCATATGCTAAATCTACGATTAGGTATTTGACAAAAGGAGAAAAAAGATGGATTGGAAACAAATTCTGGGATTTTTCACGATGTGGCCAAGCCCCTTAGCCACTACGGTTCTTTGGGCTAAGGCCGATGTCCCAATTTGGCAAACCATTCTCTATGTGGCATCTCTCACTTCTATCAGTTTAAGCCTAACCTATTTTGGAACTGGCTGGCTAGAAGAATGGATAATTAAAAGAGGATGGGTAAAAAGAACCACAATTGAAAAATGGCGGAACCGCAGTAATCATTTCAACGATTCTTTGCCCGCTAATGGACTCGGGAAAGAAACGGGAAACAAGATTAAAAAATGGCTGATTCCCAGAGAAGATTGGCAAATCCTGGCTTGCGGTTTCATTCCTTTTATTCCTATTTTGCCAACCATTGTAATAGTGGTCGCTAGATTGCTGGAAATTAAAAAAGGATTTCTTTTCTTAATCATCGGCAATTTCTTTCGAACCGCTGCCGTCTGCTACGCTATTTACTTAAGCGTCGGTTTCTTCTCTTGAACAGCTCAACGACACAGAAAGTTGGGCTGTTTTTTTATTTGAACTGCCTACACTAAAAACCCGACAATCAAAAGAGCCACGATATTTAAAATTTTGATCATCGGGTTTATGGCCGGCCCCGCGGTATCTTTATAAGGATCTCCCACCGTGTCTCCGGTTACCGCCGCCTGATGAGCGAAAGAACCTTTACCGCCGTAGTTTCCTTCTTCAATATATTTTTTGGCATTATCCCAAGCCGCTCCGCCGGTTGTCATATTAATGGCTAAAAACAAACCGACCACGATTGAACCGATTAATAACCCGCCCAAAGCTTCAACGCCTAAAAGAACGCCGATTAAAATCGGAAAAACCACCGGCAAAAGAGCCGGAACAATCATTTCTTTCAAAGCGGCTTTCGTCACGATATCAACGCATTTGGAATAATCGGGTCTGGCCGTTCCCTCCATCAATCCTGATATTTCTCTGAACTGTCTTCTGACCTCAGCCACCACTTTGCCGGCTGCCCGGCCAACGGCCGTCATTGATAAAGAAGCAAAATAATAAGCCACCACTCCACCCATGAAAAGCCCGGCTAAAACGCGCGGGTCGGCTAACATAAATTGCGCTTTTTTGTCTAAATCCTGCAGCTCTTGAGTAAAGGCGGAAAACAAAACCAAAGCGGCTAACCCCGCCGAAGCTATCGCATAACCCTTGGTCACAGCTTTAGTGGTGTTTCCCACCGAATCCAAAGCATCAGTAATTTTTCTATTCTCTTCGGGCAGCCCGGCCATTTCCGTAATGCCGGCTGCATTGTCGGTAATCGGACCGTAAGAATCCATGGCGATAATAAGCCCTGTCAAAGAAATCATGGCGACCGCCGCCAAAGCTACCGCATACATACCACCAAGCCAAAAACTGATTAAAATGCCCAGGGCAATCAAAACTACCGGCCAAATCGTTGACTTCATGCCAACAGCTAATCCCGCAATGATATTGGTGCCATGACCGGATTGGGAAGCTGCCGCAATTGACTGAACCGGGCTGTGGTTTTTAGCCGTGAAAAATTCAGTAATAATAAAAATGCCGGCCGTAATCAGAAGACCGATTAAAGTCGGAAAATAAAGTTTAGCGAAATTTAGATTTAAAGCTTGGCTGAATTGATTGATGACCGGCAAAAATCCTAAAGCCGAAAGAACGCCGGCTCCAATCAGGCCGCGGTAAAGAGCTCCCATAATGCTTTGATTTTTAGGCAGCTTGACTAAGAAGGTCGCAACGATTGAACCTAAAAGAGCGACCGACCCTAAAATCAAAGGCAGTAAAATAGCGCTGGCGACGTTAGGAAATAGCAGGCCTCCCAAAACCATGCTGGCCACCATGGTGACGACATAGGTTTCAAAAAGGTCAGCGGCCATGCCGGCGCAATCGCCTACATTATCTCCCACCTGATCGGCAATCACGGCCGGATTCCGCGGGTCATCTTCCGGTATGCCTTGTTCCACCTTGCCAACCAAGTCAGCTCCCACGTCCGCGGCCTTGGTATAAATGCCGCCGCCCAATCTCGCAAAAACTGAAATTAAACTGCCGCCAAAACCTAAGGCAATCAACGCTTTTAAATCATGAGTTAAAAAATAAAAAACGGAAACTGATAATAACCCTAATCCAGCGACCAAAAATCCGGTAACGGAACCGCCCTTAAAAGCAAGATTTAAAGCTTTTTTTAGTCCGCTTTCCGCGGCTTTGGCTACTTTGATATTGGCCTGGGTTGAAATCATCATGCCAACAAAGCCGGACAAACCTGAAGCTATGGCCCCCAATAAAAAACCTAAACCGGTTTTAAATCCTAAGGCAAACCAAAGTATAAAAAATAAAACCACCGCGACTAATCCCACGGTTTTATATTGCCTTTTCAGAAAAGCTTTAGCCCCATCTTTAATAGCTTTGGTAATTTCAATCGCTTTTCCCTCTAACTGCGGCGAACGATTAATTTCTTTTATTAAAAAATAAGCAAAGATTATTGAAAACAAAGAAACGATAATAGGAATAAATAACATAGTGGTGAAATTTCTAATTTCTAATTACTAATTTTTAAACCTTACTTTTCCTTCTTGTCCTCCGCAGGAGCGGGTTTTTCTGTTTCCTCTGGCACTGTTTCTTTTCCAGTTGCTTCTGTTTCAGGACCCTTCACATCAATTTTCCAGCCGGTTAATTTAGCGGCTAATCTGACGTTTTGTCCTTCTTTGCCAATAGCTAAAGACAGCTGGTCAGCGGGAACTACACAAAGCGCCTTGTTTTTAGGCATAATTTTTACTTCCAAAACTTTAGCCGGAGATAAAGCGTTAGCCAAATATTTTTCGGGCTCGGCCGAATAAGTGATAATGTCAATTTTTTCTCCGCCCAACTCATTGATAACCGCCATAACTCTAGTGCCTTTTTGGCCAACCATACTGCCTATCGGGTCAATGCCTTCCTGAGTGGATTCCACCGCGATTTTTGACCGGGAACCCGCTTCCCTGGCAATGGATTTAATCTGAACTTGGCCTGAAGCAACTTCGGGAACTTCCAATTCAAAAAGTTTAGAAATTAATTTAGGGTAAGCTCGCGATAAAAAGATAGCCGGACCTTTAGATGTCTCTTCCACCTTCAAAACATAAACTTTCAATCTTTGGCCCGGCCGATAAAATTCGCCCGGCACTTGTTCTTCCCTGATTAAAATACCCAATGTCTTGCCGATATCCATAAAAACATTCCGGCCTTCAACCCTTTGGACAATAGCTGAAACTATTTCTCCCTCTTTGTTTTTATATTCGTTAAAAACGCTTTCTTTTTCCGCTTCGCGAATCCGCTGCATAATCACTTGTTTGGCAGTCTGGGCCGCAATGCGACCATAATCTATTTTGGTCTCCAAAGCCATTTCCAATTCTTCGCCCGCTTTAATTTTGGGATTTATTTTTTTTGCTTCATCTAACATAACGTGCCTTTCTGAATTGAATCTGACCTTTTTTTCACTCCCGGGCTTAATTTCTTCCATCTCCTCTTCTTTATGCCTCTCCGACATATCCGCCGACGAGACGGACATTTTTTCCAGTTCCTCGTCGCTATAAATCATTTTTTTATCAACAACTAATTTCACCTGCCAAAACTTAACATCGCCTGATTTTTGATCAAGTTTAGCTTTGATGATTTGCCCTCTTTGGCCGTAATCTTTTTTATAAGCCGCGGCAATAGCCATTTCAATCGTTTCTAAAACTTTTTCCGGAGTGATGCCTTTTTCTTCAGCAATTTGATTAATGGCCGCCGCAAAGTTCTTAAGGTCAAACATAGAGTTTAAACGAATTTGATAAATAATAATCCGCACTTTCGGCGGACTGATTTGATTATAACAAAATACTGCTAATCGTCAATGGCATAGAATGCGACTAATAAAGCTCCCGGCCCGGTATGGGTGCCAACCACCGGAGATACGGCCGAAGTAAAAACAATTTCTATGCCGGGAAATTTTGACAAAATTTCTTCCAGCCTTTTGGCCTCTTTAGCGTTGTCCGCGTGAGCAATCGCTAATCTGATTTTTTGGCCTTGCCTGATTGAATTTATTTCTTGAGCTAGAAGCTCGCCGATATTTCTACCGAATTTTATTTTGGCTAGCTTGATTTGGCCATTTCTGAGAGAAATCAAAGGCCTAATCTTTATTGTCCGAGCTAAGGAAAATAAGGGCAATAAAATTTTAGGCAGTCTAATTCTTCCTCCTCGAACGATATACTTAAAATCATCTAAAGTGGCTAATAAAGTTAATTTCGGGCAAAGTTTTTTCAATTCTTCCACTACCTCTTCTCTATTTTTGCCTTGCGAAATTAATTCCTGAGTCCTTAAAACCACTAATCCTTCGGCTGCTTCCGCGGTAAAACAATCAAAAATATAGATATTGAGTTTCTCCGGTTTTTTAAAAATAGACCTAGCAATTCTGGCCGAGCTGTAAGCCCCGGATAATTTAGCGGAAACCGTGATAACCAGAATCTTTTCAAATCTGGCTAAAGCTTTTTCAAAAGCTTTCAGATATTCCTGAAAAGGGGGAGCGCTAGTCGCCGGCAAAGGCCGGCCTTTCTTTATTGCTTCGCGCATTTTGGCAAAAATTTCTTCTTTAGAAGTAATAATTTCGCCATCAGGGAATTTGGTTGTAAAAGGCACTTCCATAATGTCATATTTTTCTAATAAATCTTTCGGCAAATCAGCGATTTCGTCCACCACCAAACCCAAAGGTTTTTTCTCCAATTTTTTGATTTCTTTAATCATATTCTCAACCCTGATTTCCAGCTTTGAATAATTCTTAAACTTCTCTCGAATTATATCCGGCTGATTAGTATGGATATGAATTTTGACAGCATCTTTTAACTCTAAAATTTCCAAACTATCACCCAGAAGCAGCAATTCTGCTTTTAATGTTTCTATCTGAGTATTGGCTTCTTTTTTGAAACTTAAAACCACTTCATAACGATAAGCCAGACTTTCTTCTGGTTGGGGAGGCAAAATCGGAGCCGTCACTTCAAATTTCGCTTCAATTGAAACGCCTTTCAAGCTTTCCAACCAGGCCTCTAGAACTTTAACAAAACCGAGAGCGCCGGCATCAACCACATCATTTTCTTTTAACACGGCTAGTTTTTCTTTGGTTTCTTTTAAGGCCACTTCACTGGCTGCCTTAGCTTCTTCCAAGATTTTAATGATGTTTTTTTCTTTTTTAGCCATGGTAAAGGTTGTCTGGCCGGCTGTTTTAATTACGTCCAAGATAGTTCCTTCAATAGGTGTAGCCACCGAAGTTCTGGCGGCTTTAATGCCTCTTTGCATCGCTAACCCCAAATGGAAAGCGTCAATTGTTTTTAAATGTTTAATTCTGTCTAAAACTTCAATCATATAACCGGTAAAAATCATGCCGGCATTGCCTCGGGCATTAACCATGGCTGCCTCCTTGATGTCGTTGGTTAATTCACGAAAGTCAGCGTAGTTCTTTTGCGAAATAAGCCCTTCGACGCCTAATAAGGTAGCGGCCAAATTATAGCCCGTATCTTTATCGGCCACCGGAAAAACATTGATTTTATTGATTTCTTCCTGATGCAAAACAATTTTTTTGCTGGCGGCCATCATCATTTTTTTAAAATCTTCCACCTCTAAGGCTAAAATCACTTTTTCATGATTTCCCATGATAAAGTCAAGTGGTTTTTTGGCCATTTTAGCTCCGAACTTAGCCGCCTGCCAGCTGGCTTTCGTTGACCGCCAAAATATCTTTTTGATTCTTAATTCCAGCATGGCCTCATCTCTGTCAAACAAAAGGCGGTTCCTGATTAAAACCGCCTTGTTTTTAGCTTGACCAATCTCTTTAATCGGGCTCAATCTTTTAATGAATATCGGAATTAAAACTAATAAGACAAAGGTGCCGGCCGTGGCAAATTGTCCGAAATATCGCGAAAGCAAAATAGCCGTTATTAACATTAAAATTGTGCCAATGGCCAAATTCCAAACAAGACCCAAAACTATCAGGGGAATAATCGTCCAAATAAGAATCAGAGGAGAAATAGCCAATAAAGCGCCAGCAAAAGTTCCGATGCCCCGGCCGCCGGCCATTTTCAAAAAAATGCTCCAGTTGTGGCCGACAATTGCCGCAACTCCCGCAAAAACTTGAATTTCAGACGATAACCCTAATTTTTTGGCGCCATAAACTGCGAGGTACCCTTTACCGATGTCTAACACTCCAGTCAAAATGCCCTGCCATTTGCCGACATTTTTCAAAACATTACTGCCGGAAGTTTTCCGCCAGCCGATTTTTAAAACATTTTTGCCCGAAAAACGGCCGATTAAATAACCGGAGGGGAAAGACCCCAATAAATAACTAAAAATGACCCAAATAACAGGCATTACCATAGCTTAGCAGAAAATAGCGTTTTTTAAATGTCTGATTTCAGATTGGCCATTTTTAGAATCAATTTCTACGGCCACAACGTCTATCTGCCATTTAGTATCCAGAGGAATTTTGTTTTTCATCAGCCAGAACTGCGCCGCCTTAATTGTTTTTTGCTGCTTTGCCAAATCCACATGCTGTTCGGGATAAAAGGGTTTACCCTGAGCGAGCGGAGCGAGTCGAAGGGTTTTAACCTCAACAAAAGAAATAGTTTTGTCTTTCTGAGCCACGATATCAATTTCACCCTTTGGGGGACCTCCCTGAATTCGATAAACATAATTTCTGTCCAAAATCCGATAACCTTTTTCTCGCAAATACTTTTCCGCTATAATTTCGCCCAATTTCCCGGTTTCTTTTGTAGACATAATTAATGATGGACCCGGGGGGAATCGAACTCCCGCCTCGGCAATGCGCCCCATTAGAATTTTATTAATGGACCCAGGCAGATTCGAACTGCCGTTTCCACAATGCGAATGTGACGTCTTACCACTGGACCATGGGCCCTTGAAAATTCTAACGGGGTAAAAATGCCGTGTGTATTAATCTTGTCGGGGTGCTGGGAATTGCACCCAGTCTACAGCGTCCCGAACGCTGCGTACTGCTGGCATACTCCACCCCGGAATATAAATTTTAAGTGACCCAGTACTTCTTTTTCGTCATCTCGTCTCTTTTCATTTCTATCCCTTCTTTTTCTTTTCTGGCTTTTTCCGCGAAGACGCCCAACTCCTTTTCTGACAGCTTGCCTAACTTTTCAATTTCTTTTTTCAGAAATATCTTAGTGTTTTTCTCAGGAGTTTCCAAAACGTCGCCTAATAAAATTTCCAGAACTTCGCCGACTTTCGGTCCCGGCTTAATTTTTAAAATCTCCATCACATCATTTCCCGAAACCTTGAGTTTTTTGGCGGAAATCGGATCCTGGCTGACTTTATCTATCACATATTTCAAATGCCTTAATTTGTAGGGCTCGGCTTTGGGCACTCCAGACCCGATCCTGTCGGCCATCCTCACTTCCAGCAATTCCTCCAGAGAATCCCTACCGACTTTGGCCACCAATCTCCTGACAGAACTGTCGCCGACTTCGCCCACATTGTAATAAAAAAGGTGATATCTGACAAGTCTGGTGATTTTCTCTGCGTCTTTTTTGGGAAAACACAATCTGGTCAAAATTTGGCTGGTCATTCTGGCGCCAATGATTTCGTGGCTGTAAAAAGTGGAACTAGGACCCTGGCCACGCTTGGACCGGGGTTTGCCGATATCATGGAGAAGCGAAGCTATCCTTACATATATATTAAAATCCTTTTTAGCCGCATAATCCAAAGACCTGACACTGTGGTCATAGCATTCATATATATGATGCTTGTTCTGGCCACAACCATATCCCTCTTCTAACTCAGGAATTATATATTTTAAAAGCCCCAGTTGCCTTAAAAGCTCAATGCCTTCGGCCGCTCTTTCTGACATGACAATTTTTATCAATTCATCTCTGATTCTTTCCTGAGAAATCGCCTGCAAGCCTTTCACGTTTTTAATAATGGCTTGACTGGTCTCTTCTTCAATCTGCCAGCCATCTCCCAAGGTTGTAGTAAATCTCACGGCCCGCATCATTCTTAATGCATCCTCGTTAAAACGCTCTTCAGGATTACCAACCGCTTTAATTATCTTACTTTTAAGATCTTCTTGGCCTTTGAATGGGTCAATAATTTTATAAGTTTTGGCTTCAGTTAAAGCAACGGCATTAACGGTGAAGTCGCGTCT
>JAVHRH010000052.1:0-10806 GCA_036171555.1 Parcubacteria group bacterium
GCGATAAAAGATAAAGAAAACATTATTATTTACGGCGACGCGGATTTAGACGGCGTTTCTTCGGTTATCATCTTAAAAGAAAGCATTAAAACATTAGGCGGCGAAATCTCCGCTCTTTATTTTCCCGACCGAGAAACAGAAGGTTATGGTATTACCGAAACAGGTCTTAAATTTTTGGGGAATAAAGCTCCCGCCTTGTTGATTGCCATAGATTGCGGCATCAGTAATTTTAAAGAGGTGGTGCTGGCCAAAAAACTGGGTTTTGAAGTGATTATTGTTGACCATCACGAGATTTTAGATAAATTGCCTAGGGCCAGAATTATTGTTGATCCGAAACAAAAAGGCGACAAGACCTCTTTCAAAAAACTGGCCGCGGTGGGTTTAGCTTTTAAATTGAGTCTGGTTCTTCTGAAAGACAAGATGACGGCTGCTTTGAGAAATAATTTTTTAGAATTAGTGGCTATAGCCACTATCGCTGATTCAATGCCTCGGGAAGGGGAAAACGAAATTTTCATTGAAGAAGGACTGTCCTCTTTAGCCAAAACGTGGCGGCCGGGCCTCAAAGCCTTTTTGGAAAACAGGGAAATAAAAGAATATCCTCACTTGCCGCAAAAAATTTCCAAAATGATTTCTATACTTAATGTTCGCGATGTCAAAATTCGCTTGCCGGCCGCTTTCAGGTTATTGGCTTCAATTGATTATAATTCCGCCAAGAAATTAGTCGTGGAATTGCTGGAAAAGAATAAAATTAAAAAAGAAAAAATGTCGGTTATCCAGGCCGAAGTAGAAAACAGAATTGCTAAAAAAGCGGAACCCTTTGTTTTTGAAGTCGACCCCGATTTCGAATTAAATTTGTTGGGGGCCGTGGCCTCATATCTCTGCCAGAAATATGGAAAACCCGTATTTTTGGGTAAAAAAATGGGGAAAATCATTCATGGTTCAATCAGGTCGCCGTCCAGTATTAATGTAGTTGATTTGATGCACCATTGCCAAAAACTTCTTTTAACTTACGGCGGTCATCCGCAGGCCGCCGGCTTCAGATTAAAGAGCGAAAACTTAGATAAGTTTAAAAGCTGTTTAACTAAACAGCTAACCAACAGATGAAAAAGATTATAATTTACACTGATGGCGGTTCAAGGGGGAATCCTGGCAAGGCGGCCGTTGGCTTTTTGTTTTGCAATGAAAAGAAGCAGTGTTTCAAAGAATACTCAGAATACCTGGGTGACAATTTAACCAATAACGAAGCCGAGTATCAAGCCGTTATTTTTGCCCTGCAAAAATTTAAAGCGGTTTTCGGCAAAAAATTAGCCGAGAGCAGCGAAGTTGAAATAAAATCAGACTCGGAGCTGCTGGTTAAACAGCTCAACGCCGAATACAAAATTTTAGAACCGAAAATGCAAGCCTTATTTATGACGGTTTGGAACCTGAAATTGGATTTTAAGAAAGTAAAATTCAGTTTGATCAAAAGAGAAAAAAATGCGGCTGCTGATAAACTGGTGAACGAGGCCTTGGATAATAACGAGGCGGTACAAAAACTGCTGTAGGAATTCGCTTCGGCTAAAGCCTCAGCGCTCAAAGAAACTTCGTTTCTTTTCGAACTGCGCCCGCTTTGAGCGGGCTTGTTGACAAAAGTTTTTTTAGAGTTAAAATAATACTAGCTCAAGTAGGCAAGGCAATCGCACTCGCCGGAATGTGTTCTGGCTCGTGAGGAAAGTCCGAACTCTTATCCACCCACCAAATTATGGTGGGGGATTAAAAAGGTAGCGGGTAACGCCCGCCGGCGGCAACGCCAGAGATGCGAACAGAGACGAGACGCGTCTCCTCAAAAAGGAGAAGCGTGTGAAACGGCTAAATTCTTACCTGGGAGCAAGAGTAAACCGAAAGTTCTGAGGTTTATCTTAGATCTTTCGTGAAAAGTGACTCGCCAAGATAGATGATTGCCTCGTTCCGCTAATAACGGAATTAGACAGAATTCGGCTTATTGCCTGCTTGGGCTTTTTAATTTAGAATTAAGAAATGAGTTTACACCGCCTTTTTAATTTTCAGTCAAAAAACATCACGGCTGGAGCTCTAATTTTGGGAGTTTCTTATTTTTTCTCCGCGATTTTAGGATTAATCACTGACCGGCTTTTGGCCGGCCGTTTTGGTGCCGGTCGTGAACTGGATGTTTTTTTTGCGGCCTTCCGTATCCCTGATTTTGTTTACAATATTCTTATTGTCGGTGGTATCACCATTGTTTTTTTGCCTTTATTCGCTGAATATTTTACCCGCGACGAAAAAGAATCTTGGCTAATGGTCAATCACGTCCTCAATGTTTTTCTTCTCTTTTTAGTCGCGGCTTGTTTGCTGCTGTTTCTTTTTACTCCTTGGTTAGTTAAAATTATTTTTCCCGGATTTGATTTGTCTCAAATAAATTTAGCCATACCCTTGGTCCGTCTCTTTTTCTTGAGTCCGATTATTTTCGGCGTTTCCAATATTTTGTCGGGCATTTTGCAATATTTCCATCGTTTCTTTGTTTATGGTTTGACCCCGATTTTATATAATTTAGGAATTATCGCGGGCATCATTTTTTTGACGCCGCATTACGGCATTTTCGGCGTGGGTCTGGGCGTAATTTTGGGGGCGCTGCTCCATTTATCCATTCAAATAGCACCGGTTATGTTTTGCGGTTTTCGCTACAAACCTGTTTTAAACTTCCAGTATCCGGCGTTAAAGAAGATTTTTACTTTAATGCTGCCGCGGATCTTTGGCATTGCCGCCCAGCAGATAAATCTGGTCGTAATTACCGCTATTGCTTCCACCATTACGGCCGGCGCTATCACTATTTTTAATTTTTCCAACAGCGTTCAGGGTTTATTGGTTGGTTTAATCGGCGTTTCTTTCGCCGTGGCCGTATTTCCCACTCTGGCCCGAGCTTCGGCACAAAAACAAAAAGAAGAATTCCTGAAACATTTTTTATCTATTTTCCGCCGGATCATTATTTTTATTGTTCCCGGTTCTGTTCTGTTGTTTTTTCTCCGAAATTATATTATTGATTTTATTTACCGGACAGGCAAGTTTACAACCGGCTCCAGCCATTTGACCGCGGCCTGTTTAGCTATTTTTGCTTTTTCAATTTTTGCCCAAGCGTTAATCCCGCTTTTATTAAGAGCGTTTTTTTCTTTTCAGGACACCAAAACCCCGACCGTTATTACCATTATGGCGATGTTGCTTAATGTCGCTTTAAGTTTATTTTTTGTTTCTTGGTTGCGTTCTCCCGGCAACGTCAGCGATTTTTTCAGCCGTTATTTCTCATTGGCCACCGGCCAGGAAACCGCGATTTTAGGACTGCCATTAGCTTTTTCTTTGTCGGCCATTGTCCAATTCTTTCTTCTGCACTTTGCTCTAAAAAATAAATTAAAAACTACTTTCCAAAATGGATAGAATAAGAAATTTTTGCGTAATCTCTCATGTTAATCACGGGAAATCGACCTTAGCCGACAGGTTTTTGGAATTAACCAATACTGTCCCAAAAGAAAAAATGATGCCTCAATTTCTTAACGCGATGGACCTGGAGCGAGGCAAGGGGATTACGATAAAAATGCATCCCGTCAGAATGAATTATCAGGGTTTTATTTTAAATTTGATTGATACCCCCGGTCACGCCGATTTTAATTACGAAGTTTCGAGATCCCTGGCTGCCGTCGAGGGCGCTATCTTATTGGTTGATGCCACTCAAGGCATCCAGGCTCAGACCATTTATAATTTGGAATTAGCCAAAAAACAAAATCTGGTCATTATTCCGGCGGTCAATAAAATTGATTTTCCGCAAGCCAGAACCGAAGAAACAAAATTAGAGTTGGCTAAACTATTGAACGTTGGGCCGGAAGAAATTTTTGAAATTTCGGCCAAGCTCGGTACCAATGTCGAATCGTTATTAAAAGCGGTAATTGAAAAAATCCCGGCGCCGAAAGGAGACGCAGCTAAACCTTTGCGCGCCTTAGTTTTTGATTCAAAATACGATTCTTATTTGGGCGTGATTGTTTATGTCAGATTAATGGATGGCAGCGTTAAAACAGCCGAAAAGATTTTTTTGATGCAGGCCGAAGTGTCGGGTGAAGTCAAAGAAGTCGGTTATTTTAAGCCTGAGCTTAAAAAAGGAGAAATATTGACGGCGGGCGAAATCGGTTATTTGGCTACGGGGATAAAAGAACCCGGCAAGGTGAGAGTGGGCGAGACAATAACAATTCAAAACGCCAATGTAAAAAACCAAAATTACGAAAGCCTTGAACCTTTGCCGGGCTACAAAGAACCTTTGCCTGTAGTTTTTGCTTCCGTTTTTCCGGAAAATGCCGACGACTTCGAATCCCTGAAAGATGCCTTATCAAAACTTAAGTTGAATGATTCTTCTTTCACTTATGAGATGGAGCAGAAAGAATCGCTCGGCCGCGGCTTCAGCTGCGGATTTTTGGGGTCTTTGCACGCCGAAATCGTTTCAGAAAGATTAAGAAGGGAGTTTGGCTTAAATTTGGTTATTTCCAGCCCTTCGGTGGTTTTTAAAATTATTAATCAGCAGGGTAAGGAATTTTCCTTATTCTCTGCGGCCGATTGGCCTAATCCCAGTCAGATTAAGGAAATCAAAGAACCCTGGGCAAAGGTGGAGGTTATCACTCCTGTCCAATACATGGGCAAGATTTTAGAAATCTTGGAAAAATTGCGGGGCAAATCAATCGAGACAAAGTACTTCAGCGAGATTAAAATGATTTTAATTTATGAAGTTCCGTTGAAAAGTTTGATTGCCGGCTTTTATGATAAGTTAAAAGAAGTCAGCCAGGGTTTTGCTTCCCTGAGTTATGAAATTTTAGACGAGAGGAAAGCGGACTTGGTGAAATTGGAAATTTTAGTTGCGGGCAAAAAAGAAGAAGCCTTTGCCAGGATTGTTTATGCGGATGAGTTATATCAGGAAGGGGAAAGAATGGTTAAAAAATTAAAAGACGTTTTGCCCTCGCAAATGTTCTCAGTTCCCATCCAAGCGTTAATCGGCGGCAAAATTATCGCCCGAGAAACGATCAGCGCGAAAAGGCGGGATGTGACGGCCACCCTCTCCGGAGGAGATTACACCCGAAGAAGAAAATTGTTGGAACAGCAGAAAAAAGGCAAAAAAGAATTAAAAGAAAAAGGCGTGGTTCATATCCCGCCCCAGGTCTTTTTAGAGATGTTTAAGAACTAGCCTTGCAGCGACAAGGCGGCGTTGCTATAGTAGGGGTGCAATTAGCAGTAAAATCGTGCTGAGAGCAACCAAAGAAATGATTACCACCCAAGCAACTTTAAAGATTTTTTTGGAGTTTGTTGACATAATTATCTACTAATAATGTTACCAAAAAATAAAAAAATAAAAAAGGAAGGCAAACTGCAAGCCATTTTTTTCGGCGCTTTATTAGTCTTTTTCATTTTAGGAATTTGCGGCTTTCTGATTGTCTCTAATTTTCGAATGAATCAAAAAAGAAGTGAAATGCAAAACACAATCAGTTCTCTGCAAAAAGAAATTCAGGATTTGGAAACCCAGAATCAAAAGTTAGAAAGCGGCATCAGCCAAACGCAAAGTGCCAGTTATTGGGAAGGCAAGGCCAGAGAACAGGGTTATCAGAAGCCGGGAGAGCAGGCCGTCGTCGTCGTGCCGCCAAAGGAAAATACGGCTACTTCCACCGGTCAAGCGAAAAGTTTTTGGCAGAAAATTTTAGATAAAATCGGGCTTTAAAAAATCGTTCGTTGCGGGTATGGTTCAACGGCAGAACGTGTCCTTCCCAAGGACAGGATACGGGTTCAATTCCCGTTACCCGCTAAGTTTTTACGAAGTAAAAACGCAAGCGGAAGAAGAAACGAAGTTTCTTCGCCCGCTTAAGGAAAATCGCCAATCAGGCGGTTTTTTGGTAGTATAAAAAATACTTATGTGGATTATTACAATAATTTTTAGCGCCTTTTTTGATTCATTAAAGCCGCTTTTTGGCAAAAAGTGGTCAAACAACATAGATCTCAATATTATAGGCTGGGCTCAATGGTTCTTTGCTCTTTTTCTGCTCGTACCGATTCTTCTAATTTTAAAACTGCCTCAGCCGGATAATTACTTTTGGCCTGTTTTATGTTTAAGTGCCGTTCTAAACGCAACAGCAACAATTCTGTATTGGAAAAGCATTGCGCTTTCAGATCTTTCTTTGGTCTTACCGATTGCATCTATAACGCCAATATTTTTACTGATTACGTCTCCTATTATTACGCATGAAATCCCCAGTTTTATTGGTGCGATAGGCATTATAATTACCGTAGTCGGGGCTTACGTCGTAAATTTAAGCAGAAGAATTGGAGGTTTCTGGCAGCCGTTAAAACATATTTTCTCCGACAAAGGTTTACGCTTTGCCTTTATAGTTTCTATTATATGGAGTATTACTTCAAATCTTGATAAAGTTGCGATAAAACATTCTTCGCCGATGGTTTACATAACCTATCTCCATGTTTTATTAGCCGTTTTTCTTCTACCGATCGTTATCTATAAGAAACAATTTAAAAATACAATTCGTAATGCCAAAAAACTTATACTCGTTGGTTTAGCGTCGGGCGCTTCCCTGGCTCTTCAAATGTATGCATTTCTTGGAGCGATTGTTCCTTACGTTGTAAGTATAAAAAGGATAAGTATTTTATTCGGCGTGATTTTCGGAAATTTAGTATTTAAAGAAAAGCAATTTAAAGAGAGGTTTTTAGGAAGTTTGATAATGTTGATTGGCATAGCGATGATACTGCTTTTTGGTTAGTGCTAATTTTTAATCAGTCCTCCTTAACATATTCCCATAGGCGGAATTTTTTAGTTGATTTTCGCTCCTTTCAATGATAAAGTTGTGGTATAAAGAAGCCTGATCGCCGACATAGCTCAGCGGCAGAGCAACTGTTTCGTAAACAGTAGGTCGGGGGTTCAAATCCCTCTGTCGGCTCATAATAAATCATTTAAGATGATATAATTCATTAAAGACGTTTATGTCGACTACTGCTGAAAAAATTAACGAATTAGAAATAAGATTCCGTCATTTGACGGACCGTCTTTGAAACAGATAAAAAGAAAACGACAATAGCCGAACTTGAAAAAGAAATGACGGCATCCGATTTCTGGCAGAATCAAGAAAAGGCGGCGGAGATCACGCAAAAATTAGCCGGTTTGAAAGAAGAAACAGAACAAGCCAAGGAATTGGAAAAGGGGATAAGCGACCTGAAAAATTTGGCGGAAATTATCAATGACGAAACAGAAATAGGCAAAGAGATCGATGGTTTTGAGAAAAGCTTGAAAGTTGCTGAAATGAAGATTTTTTTAAGCGGTCGTTATGACCAAGGCAATGCGATTTTGTCAATTTATTCCGGCGCCGGGGGACAAGACGCGCAGGATTGGGTAACATTATTATTGAGAATGTATGAAAGATATTCAGGTTCTAAGGGGTTTAAAACTAAGATTTTAGACCAGGCATTTGGTGAGGCCGGGGGCCCGGAAGGCCGAATCGGCACTAAAGCCGTGACTTTGGAAATTAGAGGGAATTACGCTTATGGTTTTTTGAAAAAAGAAACGGGTGTGCATCGTTTAGTCAGAATATCTCCCTTTTCCGCCAAAGACTTGCGCCACACTTCTTTCGCTTTAGTAGAAGTTCTGCCGGAAATTTCCAAAATCGATAAATCAGAAATCAAAGTCAGGCCGGAAGATTTAAAAACTGAATTTTACCATTCCTCAGGGCCGGGCGGCCAATATGTCAATAAAAGAATGACCGCGGTCAGAATTACCCATTTGCCGACAAATTTGGTGGTTTCTTGCCAAAGCGAGAGGTCGCAAGCCATGAATAAAGATAAAGCCACGGAAGTTTTAATGGCTAAACTATATCAATTGCAGACGGATAAAAAAGCCAAAGAGATAAAAGATATTAAAGGAGATAAAATCTCGGCCAGTTGGAGTAATCAAATCAGGAACTACGTTTTACACCCTTATAAGTTGGTCAAAGACTTGAGAACTAATTTGGAAACTTCCAACGCCGAGAACGTTTTAGACGGTAACTTAGACGAGTTTATTGAAGCGGAAATTAAGTTATAAAAGAAGTTTGTTTGATGTTAAGATTTGAAAAAGTAAGTAAAATTTATCCTGCTAATCATCCCGATAACCAACCGACAGCGGCTTTGGACGATATTTCTTTTGAAATAAAAGAAAAAGAATTCATTTCCATCGTCGGCAAATCCGGAGCAGGGAAGACCACCTTGCTGAAAATGATTCTGGCCGAAGAAAAGCCGACGAGCGGCAAAATTATTTTTGATGACCAGGATATCGAAAAAATTGAAACTAAACATTTGTCCGGTTTAAGGCGGAAAATCGGCGCAGTTTTTCAGGATTATAAATTACTGTCCTCAAAAACCGCTTACGAGAATATCGCTTACGTCTTGGAAGTTATCGGGGCGACTGAAAAAGAAATTCAAAGAGACGTGCCGGAAGTTTTAAAATTAGTTGGTTTGGCCGACAAAGCCAATAATTTCCCCACCGAATTGTCAGGCGGCGAGCGACAGAGGGTGGCGATTGCCAGAGCCCTTATCCATCGGCCGGAAATAATTTTAGCCGATGAGCCGACCGGCAACTTGGATCCTTATAATACTTTAGAGATAATCAGATTGCTGTTAACCATTAATGAACTGGGCACAACCGTGGTTTTATCTACGCATAACCGGGAGGTCATCAACCGGCTGGAAAAAAGGGTGATTACGTTAGAAAACGGCAAATTGATTCGAGATGAAGAAGGCGGCAGGTTTATACTATAAATTTCTAATTTCTAATTACTAATTTCTAAACCATGTTAACAATTTTAAAAAGAACAATCAGGCTGGCTTGGCTTAATTTTACCCGTGACGGCACTTTGGCTTTGGCCAATGTTTTTGTCATCAGTATGGTGGTGGCGGCCATCACCTCGCTTTTTCTTTTCAAAGGCATAACAAATTTCGAAATTAACCGTCTGCAAGATAAAGTTGACATTTCAGTTTATTTCAAATATGAAACAACGGAAGATGACATTTTGAAGGCTAAAGACGAATTAGCTAAGGTTCCGGAAGTCAAAGAAGTGGAATATGTTTCCAAAGACCAGGCCTTGGCTGATTTTACCAGCAAGCACAAAAACGACCCTGTTTTGATGGCCTCTTTAGCTGAGGTTGGCGCCAATCCTTTTCTGGCTGTCTTGAATGTAAAATCAGCTCTCGCCAGCCAATATCAAGGTATCAGTAATTTCTTGGTTACAGCTGATTTCCAAAATTCCATTGAAAAAGTTGATTATTCGGAAAGGAAACCGGTGATTGATAAAATTTTCTCTTTTACTTCTGGTTTGAATACAGCCGGCATTGTTTTTTCAATTCTTCTGGCGATGGTGGCGATTTTGGTCGCTTTTAATACCATCAGAATAGCTATTTACAATTCGCGGGAAGAGCTTAAAATCCAAAGACTGGTGGGGGCCAGCAACTCATTTATTCGCGGACCTTTTGTGGTTCAGGGAGTAATGGTCGGTTTTTTTGCTACGATAGCTTGTCTTTTAATTTTCCTGCTGATAGCGTGGGGCATTAACTCTAAAATGGACACATTGTTTTCCGGCTTAAATCTGCTTGGTTTTTATGTTCACAATCTTGGCTGGATTGTTTTAATTCAGCTATTAACCGGCATTGGTTTAGGTGTCATTTCCAGCTTAATCGCGACAAGAAAATTTTTGGAGACGTAAATATCGCAACTTTGCGGGATCGTCTAATGGTAGGCAATTTGATGTTTTTGTGTTATCATTAAGTAATGATTAAAAAATCTTCCTGGTGTAAAGGTTTTACAAAAGAAACACATCCCAGTATCTTAAAAATTTCCGAGACATTTAGAAAGAAAAAATTAGATAATTTTAAAGAATGGCGAGATAGGATGAAGAGACTCGGAAAGATCAAATCAGATTATCCGGCTTTTAGGAAAAATGGAGATTTGGCAGAATTAATAGGAGTGGTCTTGGGAGATGGCAGTATTGGGGTATTTCCGAGAACGGAAAGTTTGGCTATTTTTTCCAACTCAAATAATAGCGGGTTTATTAAGAGATATTCAAAATTAATAGAGAAGATATTCCATAAAAAACCTCGCTTAACAAAACATGGTAAGAACACTAATTGCATTAGAATACGTTTGTACGAGAAGAAAATAAGTAAAAGATTAAACATACCGACAGGCAAGAGAAAAGATTTAAAAATTGTGATTCCGAGTTGGATTTTGAAGAATAAAAAATATCTTAAGAGATATCTTCGTGGATTGTATGAAGCAGAAGGAAGTTTCTGTGTTCACAAGCCAACATATACGTATAAATTTTTGTTTAGTAATAGAAACGAATCATTACTTAGAAACGTTCATAAGGGATTAGAAATTTTAGGATTTCATCCGCATACAAGTAAAAACCAAATTCAGGTTTCGAAAAAGAAAGAAGTTTATGAAGTTAAAAATTTAATAAAATTTAGACAATATTAATTTTTGCGGGATGGTGCAACTGGTAACACGTCAGGCTCTGGACCTGAAATTCCTGGTTCGAATCCAGGTCCCGCAGTATTTTAAAACAGAATATCCTTCGCGGATATTATGATTTAAAAATAGTTGTGTGAACTTGGTGAGAATCAGGACCCCCTTTAGGCCTTCGGGCAACTCTTCGAGTCCAGGTCCCGCAGTAAATTAAGTTCAAAAAAATCGCCAAGAAGGCTGTTTTTTGGTAAAATAAAGGAAGAATTTCATACATAGGTTACTGCCAGTTAGTC
>JAVHRH010000053.1:0-2149 GCA_036171555.1 Parcubacteria group bacterium
AGAGCTCTGATTAGATTTTTAATTCAGAACCCGATTGTAAGTGAGAAGAAGCTAGGATTTGAGCTAAGAAAACCGTTTGATACGATACTTCAATTAGCCCTTCATCCTACCGTGCTCCGAACCCTGAACGAAATCCGAACTTTTTTTAGCGAAAATCCGAACGCCGAATTTTGAAAAACTTTTACGCTCGGGCGGGCAAAAAGGAAGGGGGTTGGGGGGAAGGAATTTTTGCCCGCCCTCGCTTTTCCGCCGCCGCCGAATTTCGTGCCAGTAAAACTGGCGCGCCGCTTAAAATGTTCTAATTTCTCCTTTGAATAACCATTCCGGAACATCAACGGATTTTGCAAGGTTATGATTCGCCAAGATAAGTCGAAGGGTTCGTATTGCTGTATATGATTGTTTTATCAATTTTTTCTGATCTTCATAAAATCTCAAATTCCACTCATTTTTAAAATGCGAGTGTGCAGGTTTAGAGCGAAGACCGCGTATTTCACGAAATATTTTAAACATTTCATCTTTCGGCCCATGATCGGAAAATCTAACAGTTTTGTTAATCCAAATTTCCAATTTCCGGATAAGCTGATTATCAATCTTTTCTATTGTCTCGCCTTCTGAGAGGTCAGATTCAATTATTTTATCTTTAAAAAATACTTTGTTTAAATTATCGCTCATCATACGATCTAATGTATGACAAAATAGCTCATATTCTCGCAATGTTGGTAAAATCAGGAAGCCGAAATTTTCAGGTTTTTCATCGTATTCAAATGTTTTGTTAATCAATGAAATACCACTAATTTTTTCTGACATTTCTTTTATAACCTCCAACTCTTTAAGAAATGCCGAAAAAATAGATTCTTTTTCATAAAAATCACCGAGAATAGACCTTCGAAATTCTGGGTGTAGCCGATATTTATAATATCCGCCGAGCATTTTTGCTTTCCAAATTTGCTGATGTTCTGGCGTTAATTTTGCTAAATCAGTTAGTAAAACAGCAACGGCGCGAATACCGCCGTCACCAAAACCAAAGCCAAAATGTTCTATAAAAATTTGATCCGACGGATTAAGTAATTTTTCATCAACATAACTTATTGATCCGGTTATGTCATCCGTACGATATGTATAGCGAGGATCATTCCTGTAAATTGCTAAAATACCGAGTTCAAAAAAATACGGCCTCAACTGCCATTCACCCATAGCCAAGCGCAGAGTAAATGGCCGAGAAACATATTTTTTCCAATCAACTTTGTTTTTCAAATGTTCTGGCGTCGGATAAACACAGCAACCAATCCCTTGGACAAAGCTAATTTTAATTTCTCCTTCGCCAAATGTTTCCGCACTTGCTTCCGATTCTTTTATGTGATCATCAATTTTAAACTGATTCAATTTTTCAAGTTGTTTTTCTATTGATGGTGCGGGAAACGGCTTAATGTGTGGATTTGGAATATCGCCCTCGTATATCAAATCAATCTTTCGATTCTTGATTAACGCAGTAATTTCTTCTTTAAATTTGTCCTCTAATAGAGATGATTTTTTATATAAGTCCTCAATCGATATTCCATTAAAATCTCTTGAGTTAAGGTAAAAATTTGTTATCTCATTTAAAATATTTTCTCTGTCCATAAATAGATTTCATATACCGGGTTCAGTTACTTTGTTTACCGATTTCCTTTTGCTCGATTGTGGGTTTTACACAACATCTCACAGTTTTTTATTGAAGTCGCGCCACCTTTGCTCCAAGCCGCTACATGATCGGCGTCCATTTCAGCAAAAGTCCAAATCTTGCCCTTGTTGGCGTCATGACCAATGGCGCAATGCGGGCAGTTTGATTTCTCTTTCTTTTCAGCCGTAGCGGTTTGCGTTGTGTAAACCGCTTTCTTGGTTGCTTCGTCAAATATTCTAACTTCAAGCAATTTTGTGTCAGTCGCGCCACCGAGAATATACTCAAAAATACCTTTGCGATTTTTTATATACGGATCTGCATAAAGCTTTTGTACTTCGGCTGATATCTTCGCGGGATTATACGCCCTCGCGTGATACTCTTCATACAGTCGTCCCCACTCAAGCCCGCGCATTTCGCTTTCTACATCGGTAAACACACTAGAAACCCAGTCAATCACGCTGTTGAAATATTTTTTTAATTCATTGATAT
>JAVHRH010000054.1:0-10733 GCA_036171555.1 Parcubacteria group bacterium
AAGGATGGTCGCCTTTTTAAAGGAATACAAGCCAAAAACGAAAAGAAGGCGCAAATTAAGTTTTAATCATCTTTTGGCTTTTCTAAAATCAATTTGGATTTTAGGGATCAAAGAAAAGGGGAGAGTTTACTATTGGAAGCTCTTTTTTTGGAGCCTTTTCAGGAAACCGAAGTTTTTTCCCATAGCCATTGATATGGCAATTAAAGGATTTCATTTCCGAAAAATTTCAGAAAATTATTTATGATAGATGATGACGACTTTACTGAAACCCTCAGCCGGCCAAGTTTTGTTAAACGGCCTGAGAAGCGCGCTTTTGGGAGTGAGCCAATTTGGGTCTTTCGCTTGATTTGGCCTTTCTGTCAATTGGCGCGGTTGTTTTAACGGCTATCGGCAGTTTTCTCTTTTCCAAAATAGAAGTTTAGTTTTGATAGAACAAGCACAAGTTGATACAAAAAAGCTACGATCGTAGCTTTTTTGTATCAAATTAGATATAATCATATAATGATTAAAACGAGAAAGGAAAAAATAGAAAAAGAGAAACCGGTTGAGTATTTAACCGGTTTTGTTGATTTTTTGGGAGCTAAAATTGATTTATCAAAAAAGCCGTTAATACCGAGGCCGGAAACGGCGTTTTGGGTTAGAAAAGTTATAGAAGAAATTAAAAATTATAAATTAAAAATTAAAAATTTGCGAATACTTGATATCTTTGCCGGTTCGGGATGCATCGGTATAGCTATTCTTAAGGCCTGCCCTGAGTTTTGTCGAAGGGTTGACTTCGGCGAGATTGATAAAAAGTTTTTGAAACAGATTGAAATTAATTTAAAATTGAATAAAATCAGCAGAACAAAATATAGGCTTCTTCAATCAGATATTTTCCAAAACATAAACCCCGTTAGAAAGGGCGTAGCAAATGTATTAGGATTGCATCCATCTCGATTGTCTCGATGTGCAGGGCTTTCTAACGGGGTAAAAGGGGACTACAATTATATTTTAGCGAATCCGCCTTACGTGGCCAAAAGCAGACAAGAAGAAGTTCAAAAATCGGTTTTGGATTTTGAACCGGAAAAAGCCCTATTCGGAGGGAAAGAGGGCCTGCTTTACATCAAAAAATTTCTTAAAGAAGCCAAAGGTCATCTTAAAAAAGAAGGGAAAATCTATTTAGAGTTTGACCCGCAGCAGAAAGAAAAAATTAAAAAGATTTTGGAGAGATACGGTTATACTAATTACCGGTTTTTTAAGGACCAATACCGAAAATTCAGGTATTTGACTATAAAAGCTTAAAATTATAAACTTAATTTGATGATCAAGAAAGCTAAAAAACCAATCAAAAAAAGCGCTGTCAACCTGCCCAAAGAAATGTCGGAAAGTAATTCGGAGCCGATCAGAAAAACCAAAATCCGAATAATCGGTATCGGCGGGGGAGCCGGCACAATTGTTTCGGAAATCGCGGCTAAGCTGGCTAAAGCCACTTTCGTGGCCGCTAACACCGACACTAAAGCCCTGAAAACAATACGCCCTAAAGTAATTCGTTTTCCTTTTGGCCAGAACTTAACAAGAGGTTTGGGAACCGGCATGGATGCGGTTTTAGGGGAAAATGCGGCCTTGGCCGAGACGGAAAAAATTAAAAAATTATTGGTTGGCCAGGATTTTTGTATACTAGTTACGTGTTTAGGCGGCGGAACGGGATCGGGGGCGCTACCTGTTTTTGCCAAGATCTCGCGAAAGTTGGGCAATATTACCTATGGCATTTTCACCTTGCCGTTTTTGTTTGAGGGAGATAAAAAAATGGAAATCGCCAAGGAGTCATTGAAAAAAGTTAAAAATTATTTGAATGCTTTTTCGGTCATACCCAACGAAAGAGTTTTTCAAATTATTAATAAAGAAACTCCGTTAAAACAGGCCCTCTCAACAGTCAATAAAACTTTATGTCAGAGCCTACAGGGTCTCATTGAAACTATTTACGAGCCCGGGTTAATCAATATTGATTTCGCCGATTTCCGGACAATTTCCGAAGGTCACGGCAGATTGGCTTATTTAAATACGGTTGAAATTCAAAGAAAAAAAGGTCAAGTTCAAGATTTGATTAAAACGGTTTTAAATTCGCCCTTGTATCCTTATACAATCCGCGGAGCTAAAGGCGTTTTGTTTAATATCGCGGGCGAAAAAGATCTTTCTCTGGCCGAAGTCAGCCAGATTTCAAAAAATATTTCCGAGTTAGTCAATCCGGATGCCCGGATTATTTTCGGGGTGGCCCAGGGTCAGCGCTACTCAGACATCATCAAAATTACGCTCTTGGCCAATGGCTGCTCAACGAAACTTTTTTCCAACAGTCCGGCTGATAAAAAAAATATCAGAAACCGAGTCCCGATAACGCAATCGGGACGAAGGTCGAAAAGAAGCAAAGCTTCTTTGAGTCATAAAACTAAAAAACCGGGGATCAAACAAATAAAAAATAAAATAGTCAAACCAAAAAAACCTTCAGCCTCCAAAACAAAAAAGAAGACAAGAAAACCGAAAAAGCCAACCGGCGGACAGAAAATAATTTCCGAATTAAAAACTGAAGAAAAAGAGAACCCGGTTCAAAGTGTCGCTTTCGAAGAAACGATCAGGAAAAATGCTTTGCAGGTCAGAAAAGAAGCGGAAGAGCTGGAAAAAGAAATGTTGGCTAAAGAACAAATTTGGGAAACACCCAGTTTTTTAAGAAAAAACTTATTTAAGGATAACTAATTTTATTTATTATGGAAATCACTAAAGACATTTTAAAAGAAGTTTATCAGTCGAGGCCCAGCGATGCCAAGAAATACGATTTCGGACTCCTCTTGGTTATTGGCGGGTCTGATTTTTATTCAGGCAGTCCGGCCTTGTCGGCTTTGGCCGCCTTTAAAGCCGGAGTTGACATGGTGAGAATAATAGCTCCCAAAAGAGCCGCTGACATTATCGCCGGTTTCTCGCCGATTTTAGCCGCTTTGCCTCTCGAAGGCAAATGGTTGGCGAAACAACATTTAGCTACTTTATTGGCTATGTCTGAGTCGGCTAAAGCCGTGGCTAAAAACAAAGTCGCCGTTGTTATCGGCGGCGGGATGGGGCGCTCAGCGGAAACCCAAGAAACAATTTTAGATTATCTTTCTCAGATTAATTCGCCGGTGGTTATTGACGCCGATGCTATCCATGCTCTTTCAAAAAAGCCGGAAATAATTGCCGATAAGCCCTTTTTGATTACGCCTCATACCTATGAGTTTTTCATCTTAACCGGTAAAGAAATTTATAAATTATCCGAAGAAGAAAAAATGAAATTGGTAAAACTCGAAGCTCAGCGTCTTAAAACAACTATTTTGCTCAAGGGCGTCGTTGATATTATTTCCAACGGAAAGGAAGTCGCTAGGGTCCAGGGAGGCACTCCTTATATGGCTAAAGGCGGAACAGGCGACAGTTTAGCCGGCATTTGCGGAGCTTTGTTAGCTCGAGGCGTTTTGCCTTTTCAAGCCGCCTGCGCCGCTTCTTTCATCAATAAAAAAGCGGGAGAAAAAGCCGGCGAAAAATTAAAAGACAGTTTAACGGCGTTAGATGTCATCGATATTATCCCCGAAATTATAAAATAGCCATGGTTTTCGACTTAATTATCGTTGGCGGGGGACCGGCCGGGATAACGGCCGGTATTTATGCGGCCAGGCATAAATTAAATACGCTTTTAATTACCAAAGGGTTCGGCGGACAAATGGCCAGAAAAGCGATTAATATTGAAAATTATCCCGGATTTGAAGAAATTTCCGGTTTTGATTTAATCCAAAAAATGGAAAAGCATTTAGAAAGGCAAGAGATAACCGTTGAGACTGATGCGGTTAAAGAAATAAAAAAAACAGCTGATCTTTTTTCCGTTTTGACCGGCACCAAAAAAGAGTTTCAATCAAAGACAGTCATTTTGGCTTCTGGAGCCGACCCGCGGCCTTTGGAGGTGCCGGGCGAAAAAGAGTTTATCGGCAAAGGCGTTTCTTATTGTGTTACCTGTGATGGGCCGCTCTTTGCCGGCAAAACAGTTGCGGTAGTTGGCGGCGGCAACGCCGGCTTTGAAGCAGCCCTATCTCTGGCGCCCTTAGCCCAAAAAATCTATATTTTAGAATTCAGCGCCACGCCCCTAGCGAGTCAAGTAATTCAGGAAAAAATTAAAAAACTGGCAAAAATTGAAGTATTAACTAATGTTTTTTTGAAATCGGTCAAAGGGGACAAATTTGTTACGGCTGTCGTTTTTGAAGATAAAACTAATCAAGAATTGAAAACATTGGCTGTCTCGGGCATTTTCGTTGAAATCGGTTCGCAACCGGCCACTTCATTTGTCAAAGATTTAGTTGATTTCAACGAGAAAGACGAGATAGTGATTGATCCAAAAACCATGGAAACCCGAACACCCGGCCTTTTCGCGGCCGGCGACGTCAGCGAGGTGGTTTTTAAACAAATTATCATTGCCTGCGGCGAGGGCGCTAAAGCCGCTCTCTCGGTTTCTAATTATCTTAAAAAATGACTTTTCCATTAACAGGTTTGGCTTATTTGATTTTATTCCTTTCCTTGGGATTTTTAGTCTTTCGTTTTTTTCAATACTGGAAACAAAAAAAGGATACCACTGCCAAACTTTTTCTTTTGCTCAGCATTTCTCTCTCCCTTTTCGCTTTAGTCAGGGTGATTAGCGTTATGTTTTTTGTTAATAGTATCCAGGTATTGGCAAAATCAGTAATCTTAGTGTCTTTTTTTGAAAGTTTGTCGGCGGCCGTTGTCGCTTACTTGATAATTCATCTGAAATTTCCCAAGATTTCCCCTTGGGTTGGTTTTGTTATAATCCTTGTCTTTGGATTAACGATAACGGCTTTTACCTTTAATGTTCAGTATCATCCGACCGTGGGGGAAAAAGGAGTCGTTGATTGGGGTTTTCCTTCTTCGGGAGTAAGCGTTATTTATCCGATTTCTAGACTACTGATTATTCTGACAACCTTTTTCCCTCTGATTATTATTATGTTTCAGCAATTTTTGCGTTCTGAGGACGCCGCCGTTAAAAAAAGGTCTTTAGGATTAAGCTTAGTGCTTTCTTTGGGGACGATGCTGGGCTTTATTGATTTTATCTTGAATAATATTTTGGGACTGGAAGCGGCCATATACCGGGATTACACCACAATTATTACAGGTTGCCTGATATTTCTGATTGTTTTCTTGACTCAAAAACCGATTACTGCTAAAACCATATGACTTTTTCTTTTACCGCCATCACTTATCTGTTCGGTTCGCTGACGGCTCCTTTTTTGATTTTTCGCCTCTACCAAAACAGCCAACGGGAAAAAACGATTGTGGCTAAAATATTTTTTTATTTTTGTCTGTTTTTTTATTTTTATATTTTAGTTACGGCCATCGGCACACTTTTTTTTGTCAATAACTCAGAAGTTCTGAGAGAAGTAGTGATTACCTCAACTTTTTTTCAAGCCTTAGCCGCCGCTTTGCTCGGTTATTTATTTGTTGCTTTAAAATTTCCCAAAATTTCGCCTTGGGTCGGTTTCGGGCTGGTTTTCACTCTGGGCATGATTGCGGTAATTTCTTCGATTTTAACTCCCTTTTCTCCTTTTCTTGACAGAACCGGGGCCGTTAATTGGGATTATCCTTCGCTCAGCAAAACTTTGAGAGGATTCAGTTTTCTAATTACTCTTGTTCCCATAATTATCATTTTTTTCCAGCAAGCTCTCAGTTCCAACGACCCCAAGGTTAAAAGGAAAGCTTATCTTTTTATTTTATTATTTTTAGCTGCTTTGACTGCCAGCCTCGTCCCTTTTTTCCTTAGAGACCGTCTGCACTTGAGTGCGGCCAGTGAAGATGTGACCGTGTTAATCGCTTTCTTTTTTATCTCGGTGCTGGCTTTTTTATCACCTCATTCAAAAACCTATGATCAAAGCTAAAGAAATTTTAGATTCAAACAAAAAACCGACGATTAAAGTTGAATTAAAAACCGATTGGGGCAGTTTTGCGGCCGCGGCGCCTTCGGGAGTTTCGACAGGTTTTTATGAAGCCGTGGAGATGAGAGATGAAGACGGGGGAGTCAAAAAGGCGATTGAAAACATAGAAAAAATCATCGCTCCCGCCTTAGAAAGAGAGAAATTAGATGACCAAAAAAAAATTGATAAAATTCTGATTGATCTGGACGGTACAAAAAATAAAGCGCGTTTGGGCGCCAACGCTATTTTAGCCGTCAGTATAGCTGTTTGCCGGGCTATTGCCGCCAACAAAAAAATTACTTTATATCAATATATAGCTCAACTGTCGGAGGTCGGAGCTCCGAAAGTTTTACCCAAGCCGTCTTTTAACATGATAGAGGGCGGGAAACACGCTCAAAACGGATTAGCTTTTCAGGAGTTTATGGTGGTTCCTCAAAAAGACCTTTTTAAGGAAAATTTAGCGATTGGAATAAAAATTTATCAAAAATTAGGAGAGATTCTGAAAAATAAATTTGGAGCCGTAAAATTAAGTGCGGAAGGCGCCTATGCACCAAAAATAGAGACCAGTTTTGGGGCAATCGATTTGATTTTGCAAGCTAGCCAAGGCGAAAATATCAGGATGGCGATTGATGCGGCTGGCGCCAAAGCCGAAGATTATTCTGAGCTGGTGGCAAAGTATCCGATTCTTTCTGTTGAAGATCCGTTTGGTGAAGAAGATTTTGAAAACTTCGCTCAATTAAAAAATAAAATTGGCGACAGCTCCTTGATTTTCGGCGACGATTTAACGGTCTCAAACATTGAAAGAATAAAATTAGCCGAAGAAAAACAGGCTTGCAACGGTTTGATTTTGAAACCGAATCAAATCGGCACCGTGACTGAAACTATTGAGGCCGCTAAATTAGCCAAATCCTATGGCTGGAAAATTATGGTGGCCAACAGAGCAGGGGAAACCGAGGATAGTTTTATTGCTGATTTGGCTGTAGGCATCGGTGCTGATTTCATTAAATCTGGCGCGCCGTATCCTGCAGAAAGAATGGCCAAATATAATCGATTATTAGATATTGAGAAAACGCTTTAAAAATTATGGCAAAATTAATATTACTTAGACATTTGCAGTCGCAATGGAATAAAGAAAACCGCTTTGCCGGCTGGAGCGATATTCCTTTGAGCCAGGAAGGGATTGCCAGCGCTAAAAGCGTAGCTGAAAAACTGGCAGGCTTTAAAATTGATAAGGTTTATACCTCACCTTTAATCAGAAACAGGGAAACCGTTTCTTTGATTTTAGAGCATCTCGGCAAAGAAGAATTGCCAGTAGTCGTCGATAAGGCCTTAAACGAGAGAAACTATGGTCAATTGCAAGGTTTAAACAGGGATGAGGTTAAAAAACAATATGGCGAAGAACAGTTTAGATTGTGGCGGCGAAGTTGGGACGCGACGCCGTCCGGAGGCGAAAGTTTAAAAGATACTTATAACAGAGTCGTGCCGTTTTTCAAAAAATACATTGAGGAAGATTTAAAACAAGGCAAGAATATTTTGCTTGTCGCCAGCCATAACTCTTTGCGGGCTTTGGTGAAATATCTGGACAATATTCCCGACAAAGACATAGCTAATTTTGAGATGGAGCCCGGCACTCTGAAAGAATACGACCTTTAGACATTGACAAAGTTTTATCGTCTGATAACATATAGATATCCATCTATATGTTTTTCGTTTACTATGACTAAAACTAAAAAGTGTCCGAATTGTCTCAGTTCGATCGGCGACAATACCAGGACCAAAATAATCCAACAGCTGAAAAAAAGGCCAAGTCGGGCTTCTGATATCGCGGCGAATTTTTCTTTGACGCAGCCGACTATTTCCCATCATCTGAAAGTTTTGAAAACATTAGGCATGATTTTGGGCGAAAAAAGAGGCCGGGAGATTTTTTATTCTCTGAACAGAAATTATCTCTGCAAAAAGTGCGATTTATTCAAATTACCATTTAAAACATAGACAAACATGGAAACAAAAATATATTTAGACTATGCGGCGACGACGCCGGTTGATCCGCGGGTACTGCGCGCCATGTCGCCGTATTTTAACCAAGAATTCGGCAACACGATGTCTCTTTATTCCCAAGGCCAGAGCGCTAAATTGGCTTTGGAAAAGAGCCGGGAAACAATCGCTGACTTTATCGGAGCTGAAAGCGAAGAAATAATTTTTACCGGTTCCGCTACTGAAAGCAATAATCTGGTCTTGAAGGGAATAGCCAGTGCTAATAAAAACAGAGGAAGGCACATTATAATTTCAAGTATCGAGCACCCCTGCATTATGGAATCCGCCAAATGGCTGGAATCGCAGGGATTTAAAATAACCAGATTAAAAGTTGATAAATACGGCCAAATTTTGCCGGTCGACGTCAGAAAAGCCATCAGGAAAGATACGATTTTAGTTTCCGTAATTCACGCTTCCAACGAAATCGGCACGATTCAACCGATTAAAGAAATCGGTAAAATCTGCCGGGAAAAAGGAGTTTATTTCCATACCGATGCGGCGCAAAGCTTCGGGAAAATTCCGATCAATGTCAATTCAATGAATATTGATTTATTGTCAGCTTCGTCACATAAATTGTACGGTCCCAAGGGAGCGGCTTTATTATTTATCAGGCAGGGCGTCAAAATCGAACCTCTCTTGCACGGCGGGGGACAAGAATCAGGATTGAGATCTTCAACCGTTAATGTTCCGGCGATTGTCGGTTTTGCCAAAGCCGTGGAAATTGCCAATAAAGAAATGGGAAAAGAAAGCCAAAGATTAATCAAATTAAGGGATAAGCTGATAAGCGGAGTTCTGAAAAAAATCCCGAATTCTTATCTGAACGGCCATCCGACCAAAAGATTGCCGAACAACGCCAATTTCCGTTTTGATTTTGTTGAGGGAGAATCAATGGTTATCCAGTTGGATATGCTGGGGATTGCAGTTTCAACCGGTTCAGCTTGCTCTTCCATAAAATTGGAGCCAAGTCACGTTCTTATAGCCACAGGGTTGAAACACGAACAGGCGCATGGTTCTTTAAGGGTGACTTTGGGCAGATGGACAACCGAAAAAGAAATCAATTATTTTTTAAAGGTTCTACCTCCCATCATTAAAAAATTAAGGGATATTTCTCCCTTCAAAAAACATGATTAAAAAAGCTTCAAGAATGGGGCCATATACCAAAAAGGTTGTTGAATGTTTCAATAATCCCAAAAACTACGGCCGGATAAAAAATCCTGACGGCGTCGGTAAGGTCGGCAACCCTGTTTGCGGCGACGTCATGTGGCTTTATATTAAAGTCGGAAAAAATAAAAAAGGACAAGAAATAATCAAAGACATTAAATTCGAAACTTTCGGGTGCGTCGCCGCCATTGCCACGAGCACGATTCTGACCCAACTGGCCAAAGGCAAAACTTTGACAGAGGCCAGAAATATCGATAAACAAAAAATAATCAAGTCATTGGGTGGCCTGCCGCCGATAAAAATTCACTGTTCTGTTTTGGCGGCCAGCGCCTTGAATAAAGCCATAGATGATTATGAATCGAGGAAAAGAAAAAAATAAAGTTTTGGTGGCCATGTCAGGCGGAGTAGACAGTTCCGTGGCGGCAGCTTTGTTAAAGAAAGACGGCTACGGTGTTGTCGGCGTCTTTATGAAATTCTGGAGTTCGTCAGCCAACGGTAAAGCGGAAAACAGCTGTTGCTCAACCGAATCCGAAACCAGAGCGAGAAAAATCGCCAAGATCTTGAATATCCCTTTTTATGTTTTCAATTTTGAAAAAGAATTTAAAAAAAGAATTGTCGATTATTTTTTAAAGGAAAATAAAGCGGGACTGACCCCGAATCCCTGCGTCGTCTGCAATAAAGAAATAAAATTCGGGTTATTATTGGAAAAAGCGTTAACTCTGGACACTGATTTTATCGCCACCGGTCATTACGCTCGTCTTAAGAAAACGAAAGATAGATTTCATTTGCTTCGTAGTAAAGATAGAGATAAAGATCAGTCGTATTTTCTGTGGCAGCTAAATCAAAGGCAATTAAAGCATATTTTGTTTCCAGTCGGTAATTACACCAGAGCTGAAGTGGAAAAAATGGCTCAAAAACTGAAATTGCCGTTTAAAGGAGTGAAAAAATCGCAGGAAACATGTTTTGTTCCAAAAACAATTGAAATTTTTTTAACAAATTATCTTAAAACTAAACTCGGCGATATCGTTGATCAAAATGGCCAAAAACTAGGTCAACATCAGGGGCTTTGGTTTTATACCATCGGCCAAAGAAAAGGAATAAACTTAGCCGGGGGGCCGTATTACGTTTCAGACAAAGACCTGAAGAAGAATATTTTAATTGTTACGAAAAACGAAAAAGATTTATTTAAAAAAGAACTGATCGCTAAAAATGTCCATTGGATTTCAGGTAAAGAACCCAAAATGCCCTTAAAAGCTATGGCGAAAATAAGATATCGTCATAAAACCGCTTCGGCCAGCGTATTAAAAGTATCAGGCATCAAATATAAAATAATTTTCCAAAGGTCACAACGAGCCATTACCCCCGGCCAGTCAGTTGTTTTTTATCAAGGGCAAGAACTCTTAGGCGGCGGAATAATATCCTAAAAATATGTATATACCAATTATATTAGGAACGGCCCGGCAGGGCCGGCAATCGGAAAAAGCGGCTAATTTTATGTTGGAGGAAATAAAAAAATACGGACTGGAAAGCGAGATTCTTGACGTGCGTGATTTTGGAATTACAGCCACCGAT
>JAVHRH010000055.1:0-10565 GCA_036171555.1 Parcubacteria group bacterium
TGCAGCGGCTGAAGCATCTATCCGGCCACTTTTAATTTGTTTAATTTTACTATGCCTCGTAAATACCCCATAGAAAAATATCGGAATATCGGAATTATCGCTCATATTTCAGCCGGTAAAACGACCACCACTACCTGTATTTTGTATTACACCGGTAAAACTTATAAAATTGGCACTTTGGAGAAAGGTACCACCGTCATGGACTGGATGGTTCAGTCTCAAGAAAGAGCCATGACTATTATGGCGGCGGCGACGACTTGTTTTTGGAAAACGGAGAACGAGGAATGCCAGATTAATATTATTGATACCCCCGGCCATATTGATTTTACGGCTGAAGTCCAGAGAAGCTTAAGAGTGTTGGATGGCGCGGTTGTTGTTTTTGACGGAGGAGCCGGAGTCCAAACGCAATCGGAAACCGTTTGGCATCAGGCGGACAACTTTAATGTGCCCCGCATTTGCTTCATTAATAAAATGGATAAAATGGGAGCAAGTTTCGAGGGAAATCTGGAATCAGTCCAAAAAAGATTGACTAAAAATGCGGTGCCCGTTCAGATACCGATAGGTGTGGAAGATAAATTTTCCGGGGTCATCGATTTGTTTAAAATGAAAGCTTTAAAATTTGAAGGAACGGAGGGAGAAATCATCAAAGAAGAAGAAATTCCAGTTGAATGGCAAGCGATGGCCAAAGAGTGGCGGGAAAAAATGGTGGAAAGAATCGCGGCCGAAGACGAACAGCTCTTGGAAAAATTTTTAGGCGGCCGGGAAATTTCCAACGAAGAGTTAAGAAAAACTTTGAGAAAAGCGGTCATTCAATGTAAAATTTTTCCGATATTTTTTGGTTCCCTTTTTAAAAGAATCGGGGTCCAGCCCATTTTGGATGCCATTATTTATTATTTGCCCAATCCCGCCGAATTGGCGGCCGTTAAAGGAACCGACCCCAGAACAGGTGAAGCCATTGAAAGGAAGCCTTTGGATACCGAACCATTTGCCGCCCTTTCTTTTAAAGTCCAAGCCGATCCCTATGTCGGCACCCTGACCTTCTTCAGGGTTTATTCAGGTATTTTAAAAAGAGGCTCTTATGTTTTAAATACGGTCACCGGTGAAAAAGAAAGAATCGGCCGGTTGTTAAGAATGTATGCGGCCCAGCGGGAAGAAGTGGAAGAAGCCTATCCCGGCGATATTTTAGCCACCGTTGGATTGAAAAACACTTCCACCGGGAATACTCTTTGTGACGAGTCCAATCCCATTATTTTAGAAAAAATCATTTTCCCGGAACCGGTTATCGGCGTTCGGATTGAACCGAAAACCAAAGCTGACGAAGAAAAAATGACCATTGCTTTGAAAAAATTGGCGGAAGAAGATCCGACCTTTACGGTTAAAGGGGATATCGAAACAGGGGAGACCATTATTGCCGGCATGGGAGAATTGCACTTGGAAATTTTGGTTGACAGAATGAAACGAGAATTCAAGGTTGAAGGAAACGTCGGCCGGCCGCAAGTCGCTTATAAAGAAACGATTAAAGCGTCGGCGGAAGCCGAAGGGAAATATATCAAGCAATCGGGCGGACGGGGACAGTACGGTCATGTTTGGTTAAAAGTTGAGCCCAATGTTCAGGGCGGAGGCTTTGAGTTTATCAATGAAATTAAGGGCGGTATTGTTCCTCAAGAATATATTCCGGCCGTGGAAAAAGGAGTTAAAGAAGCGCTGGATAAAGGCGTTGTCGCGGGCTATCCGATTGTTGACTTGAAAGCCACTCTTTACGACGGTTCTTTTCATGAAGTTGATTCTTCAGAAATCGCTTTTAAGTTAGCGGGTTCGATTGCCCTTCAGGAAGCGGCCAGAAGAGCTAAACCGGTGTTGCTGGAACCGGTTATGAAATTAGAAACTATTACGCCGACTGAATATTTGGGTAGTGTTATTGGAGATCTCGGAGCGAGACGGGGGAGAATAGAAGAAACTGAAGAAAGGGCTGATTTGAAAATTATCAGGTCAAAAGCCCCGTTAGCCCAGATGTTTGGTTATGCCACAACACTGCGTTCCTTGACACAAGGTAGAGGAACCTTTACAATGGAATTTGACCATTACGAAGAAGTCCCGCAGAACATTGCTAAAGAGATTGCCGAGGGAAAGCGGAAGTAAAGGTTCTTGACTATTTTTTTAAAATTTAATAAGATAAATTATTATTAATTTATAACGAATAAAAAACTATGGCGGAAAAAGAAAAATTTGTAAGAGGCAAGCCCCATGTCAACATTGGTACTATTGGCCACGTGGCTCATGGTAAAAGTACGACCACAGCTGCCATTACTCACATTTTAGGTTTAAAAGGTCTGGCTTCAAAAGAATGGACAGTTAATGATATTAATGCTTCTCCCGAAGAAAAGGCGAGAGGTTTGACGATTACGGTTACTCACGTTGAATATGAAACTGACAAACGCCACTATGCCCACATTGATTGCCCGGGCCACGCTGACTATGTTAAGAATATGATTACCGGAGCCGCTCAAATGGATGGTGCCATTTTGGTGGTTTCAGCTCCGGACGGCCCGATGCCGCAAACCAGAGAACATATTTTACTGGCTTACCAGGTAGGTTTGCCGGCGATTGTTGTTTTCTTGAACAAATGCGATGCCGTGGACGATCCCGAAATTATTAATTTGGTTGAATCAGAAATCAGAGAGTTATTAAATAAATATCATTTTCCGGGAGATAAAACTCCAATTATCAGAGGATCAGCCTTGAAAGCTTTGGAAGTCAAATCAGTTGACGACGAAGCAGCCAAGCCCATCTTGGAACTAATGAAAGCAGTTGACGAATTTATTCCCGAGCCAACCCGAGAAATTGACAAGCCTTTCTTGATGGCAATTGAAGATGTCTTTTCGATTGAGGGCCGAGGTACAGTGGCGACCGGCAGAATAGAAAGAGGCATTGTTAAGTCCAACGAAGAAGTAGAATTAGTTGGCATTAAACCGACCAGCAAAACCACCGTTGTTTCAATTGAAATGTTTAATAAGGTCTTGGATGAAGGCAGGGCCGGGGATAATGTCGGAGTTTTATTAAGAGGTTTGAAGAAAGAAGACGTGGAAAGAGGTCAGGTTTTGGCGAAACCAGGTTCCATAACTCCTCATACCGAGATAGAAGCCGAAGTTTACGTTTTAACTAAGGAAGAAGGCGGCCGACACACCCCTTTCTTTAACGGCTACAAGCCCCAATTTTATTTCCGAACTACCGATGTAACTGGTGACGTCACTTTGCCTGAAGGGACTGAAATGGTTATGCCTGGAGATACCACTAATATCAAGATCAAATTAATGGCTCCGATTGCCATGGAAGAAAAACAGAGATTTGCTATCAGAGAAGGCGGCAAAACCGTGGGAGCCGGCGTGGTGACAAAAATCGCTAAATAGCTGCGCTTTTATCAATAAAAACTTGAAGAATGGCTAAGAAAGCTGCGGTAGTTGAACAAGAAGTTAAGCCAAAACTCAGGATTAAGCTGAGGGCTTACGATCATAAAGTGATTGATAATTCTGCTAAACAGATTATTGATATTGTGTTGCGTTACGGTTCCCAGGTTTTAGGCCCTGTCCCCTTACCAACTGAGATTTATAAATATACGGTAAATCGGGCCAGTTTTGTCCATAAGGATGCCAGAGAGCAGTTTGAGATGAGAGTCCATAAGAGATTGATTGATGTTTTAGATCCCAATCCCAAAGTTATTGATGCTTTGACAAATCTGAATCTGCCAGCCGGAGTGGATATAGAAATTAAAATGTAGGTTTCAAAATTGGAATTATGAAAGCCGCCCACTCGGGCGGTTTTTCGTTGAGAGAGGATTTGTCAGAGGATAGATAGGCCTTTATTCGTATGGTAACATATGTTACCATATAATTATATGACAAAAAACTACTATTCAACCATAGAAACGGCTAATATTCTTAAAGTAAGCCGCAAGACGGTTTATCAATGGGCGCGAGACGGAAAGATCGAAGCCCTAAAAGTTGGTCGAAATTATATTATTCCTCATTCTGCTCTGCTCGAGAGGCTTGGTAAAGATATCGGATTTGAGAACAAAACTGATATAGAAAATACCATCAATAAAGCATTGAAAGATTACGGAAAAACATTTAAGTTACTCGGAAAGGAATGAGACCGAAATCAATAACTATTGCAGAGGTTGAATACGCAGCATTTCGTTTGGCTGAAAAATTTATGTTATGGAATGAACCATTTCCTAATTTTGGATCAAGATTTCCAACGATTTTAGAGAGTTGTCTGAATCAACCATTTATTAGATTCGCCAATAAAGATTTATATCGTGGTCTTGTTGGCAAGGCGAGTATTCTATTTTATTTAATGATCAAAAACCATCCATTTCAAAATGGCAATAAACGCATAGCGATTATGAGCCTTTTTTATTTTTTATACAAAAATGGTAAATGGTTATTTATGAAAAATGCCGAACTCTATAATCTCGCTCTTAATGTTTCAAAGAGCAAACCTGTCTCTCGTGAAAAAATTACTCTCCATATCCAAGAAGTAATTAAAAGAAACTTAAGAAATTTTCCAAAAGCAGTGTCTTAATGTTATAAAATTATTGAACTGTAAAAATTCGGCAAATGGATGTTTTATAACCTTTCCGCCGTCAGGCGGGCTTTTGGTTTGACAATGTCATAAGATGTTGTATTGTTTTATTAGGACAAAAATTTGGGGAGGAGAATGAAATGAAAAAAGATATACTGTGCTCTGTCTGTCAAAAGCCGTTAGTTCCTTATCATCTTGATAAACGAATGGGTTTCTGCGAAAGTCCATGCCATATATACAGATGTGGTTGGTGTGGGGGCATAATAGGAATAAGCTATACCTATTACCGAGCTCCTTCTTTCTGGGACTGGGTGGTCCCCCAAAATATAATGAAATGGGTGATTCATTCACCAACCGCTTCTTGCAGCAGCTGCGGAAGGAGATACCCTTGCAAGTTTAATGTAGCAAAGTATCTCTTCTGGGAGACAAAAGTCCTCTGGTGGAAAATCCGGAAATCTCTCAAGGACAGGATTTCGAGATATCAAACCGAGCCACTTAGCAGCGAATAGCGAAGAAAGGAAGGTGATGTATGGTAGGATTTCGGGAAGGTTCTTGCTTTGGCGTAACTGATCCCAGCCGTCTCCGCGGTTTTGATGAACCGAGAATGGTCCTGCCGCCGCCAGATCCTTCTGCGCTAAAATGCAGGGTCCGGATTGGTTATCAGGAAGAGAAGTTTACGATTACTTCTCATGCAAAGAAGGACGGAGTATTGACCCTGAAAGGAATAATGACAAAACCAGGGGAACCGGATTCGGAACTTGAGTTCAAAATTCCGGTGATCCAAAGAGATGTTCGTCCTTTCAAAGATCCTAAATATGGCTGGGTTCTGGCCAGCGACACCTCAATGGATGCTTGGATCGCGGGAAAAGATTTTCCCGACAATCATGTATTACTCGAACCCTTCTAACCAGTCTTTAGTCTCTATGGGGCTGAGCCACGTGCTCAACCCTCTTTTTTTTACTTGCCCAGCAGAGCAACTTCGACTCGCTTTGCGATATTAAGATTTTCTAAAAGAAAATCTTGTCGAAGATGTCTTACTGGGCTTGAAATTTTCTAAAAATAGGGCTATTTTGGAAGCAGATTATTAATTGAGAAATAAAATCATGGAAGATGAATTAGTATTTAAGATTAAAAATATTTTAAAAAAGAAGGATCTAGAAGAATGTGACATTGTTTGTCTAATAGTAAAGATTAGAAAATTATTACCTAAATCCAATATAAATAATAGTTATGATACCTTAAAATCTTATTGTGACTGGGCGTTACATGACGAAATAACGTACAATAAAACTTGTCAGGCAATTTTAGGGGCAGTGGAGGCACAATATAAAGCTAAAAAATTTTATGATCCATCGTTTGGTATAAACTTTTATGGACTGCATGAATTTAAGAAAGAATTAGGCTCTTTTTTAAATCAATACGGGATTCAATATGATATTTATGATAAAAAAATATGGATAAACTTTAGAAAGTTATTTCTTGATAATTTAACCGATTGTCCAATTGAACCATTGGATAAAAATAGCTTAATTGAAAAATTTGTTTTTAAAACCATGTCAGCTGATGGTTCAATTAATTTTGAGGTTAAATTTAGAGATAATTCGATAACTTTTAATGGTAGTCTTCTTGAGAGTTACTACAACCTAACCGAAGGTGAGAAATAATCAAAATTTAGCTAAATTGGTAATCTGCGCTTTCGCTTTGCGAAAGCTTGCCAGGCGATGAAATTTGCCTCTTTCAGAGTTTGCTTTCATCTTTAGCTTCGCTTCCACATATATTTGCGATAAGGTATGAATGGAAACTCGCTTGTTGACATTATATTTGTCTTAATATATACTGTTTACTATGGGTATACTATCTATTGAGTACGTTAGTTAGCGGAAAAATAGAAAAAGTACTAACCGAATTTAAACACGGGGTTAGTGCCCCGTGTTTTATTGAACAAGTCCTGCAGTTATGGAAAAGTTTATTCTGGGAATTAAAATTGGTATGTCGCAGATTTTTGACAAAACCGGGAAAAACATTCCCGTGACTTTGATTGCCGCCGGCCCTTGCTACATTACTCAAATGAAAACCAAAGACAAAGATAAATACGACAGTGTTCAGATAGGTTTTATTAAAAAAATTAAAAATATTAAGAAAACAGAAAAGGGAAAAGAATTCAAATACTTAAAAGAATTCAGGATAGTCGAAGAAGATAAATCTTCTTCTCCACCTTTCGCTGCGGCTCAGGTGATTAATGTTTCGGTTTTTGCTGAGGGAGACAAAGTGAAAGTTTCCGGTATTTCTAAAGGCAAGGGTTTTCAAGGAGCAGTCAAAAGATGGGGATTTAAGGGGAGAAAATCAAGAACGCATGGTACTAAGCACGAACTCAGGACTTTGGGCTCGGTCGGTATCTCTAATCACATGCGGGTCCAGAAGGGAAAGAAAATGTCCGGCCGTATGGGTAGCGACAGAACAACTGTCAAAAATTTAGTTATTGCCAAAATCGATAAGGAAAATAATTTATTAGCTGTCAGGGGAGCGGTTCCAGGAGCCAACGGAAGATTACTGGAAATTAAAGGAGTTGCGTTAAAATAAAAAACTTGCTGGGCGATGAATCTAAAGATTCATCTTCACCTTCGATTTTATAAATAAAATCTCGGTCTATGAAATTACCAGTTTATAGTCAAACGGGAGAAGAAAAGGGAACGGCTGTTTTACCGAAGGAGATTTTTGAATTAAAACCGAATTATGACTTGATTCATCAGGTGGCGGTTGGGCAAATATCTAATCGCCGAAAAGTCATTGCTAATACCAAAGACAGGTCAGAAGTGAGGGGCGGCGGGAAAAAACCTTGGCGACAAAAAGGTACGGGTCGTGCCCGTCACGGTTCCATTAGATCTCCCTTGTGGCGGCATGGCGGCATTTCTTTTGGTCCGCAAAAAGAAAAAAATTTCAAGAAAACAATTCCGGAAAAAATGAGAAGAAAAGCCCTGTTTCAGGTTCTATCAGCCAAAGCCAAAGATAATTTTTTAATAATTTTGGACGAATTCAGCTTGCTTAAACCCAAAACTAAAATTTTGGCCAAATTATTGGCCGACTTAAAGACAAAAATTGCCGATTTCAAGCAAGGTTCGGTTTTAATCGTTTTACCAAAAGCTGAGAAAAGTTTGATTTTGTCAGCGCAAAACTTGCCTAAAATTAAAACAATGGAAGCGAGAAATTTAAATGTTTTAGATGTACTTTCTTCCAAATACTTGTTAATGCCTAAAGAATCGATTAAAGTAATTAAAGAAACTTTTTTGAAATAGTATGGCTTTCTTAGATATTTTTAAAGGGAAAAAATCTAAACAAAACAAAGCGCCGAGGCAAAGCCGCAAGGTCGCGCCGTTTCCGGTAGAAAAAAAGGTAGAAAAGAAAGCCGAATTTCCCGAAATAAAAATCGCAAAACCAAAAGAGACAAGAAGCGGTGAAGCTTATCGCATTTTGAAAACTCCTCATATTAGCGAAAAAGCGACTGATTTAAATAAAAATAATCAATATGTTTTCAGAGTTTATCCGAGGTCCAATAAAACTGAAATAAAAAAGGCGGTCGAAGATATTTATGGCGCTAATGTTGTTTCGGTTAGAATTATAAATATTCCCCAGAAGACGAGAAGGGTTGGCCGAACAACCGGTGTTAAGTCCGGTTATAAAAAAGCCATAGTTAAAATAGCGGCCGGGCAGAAAATCGAAGTGTTGCCAAGATAAAAGTCGGTAGTCGAAGAGATAAATCTCTTCTTCACTCGCAATAATTAATAGATTAATTATTACTCGTCAATGACGCAAACAAGATTGTCGTTTAGAAAAGAAAAAGCGGAACAATTCAAAAGACAGAAATTATTGACTAAAAAAGAGCCGGAAAAAAGCTTGCTTTTGTCATTTAAAAAAAGAGCGGGCCGGAGTATGAACGGTCGCGTCACGATGCGTCATCAGGGCGGCGGCGTGAAAAGGCTTTACCGGATAATCGATTTCGGTGAAGAAAAAATAAATCTGCCGGCCAAAGTAATTGCCATTGAATACGATCCTGGTCGTAATTGTCCGATTTGTCTGGTGCAATATCAGGACAAACAAAAAAGATATCAAATTTTAGCCCAAGGGGTGAAAGTTAGTGATGAAATAATTTGTCAGGATTCAGCAGACATCAGGCCGGGCAATCGGTTAAAATTAAAAAATATTCCGGTTGGCACCCAAATTTTTAATATTGAATTAGAACCGAATCATGGCGCTAAACTAATCAGAGGAGCGGGGACGGCGGCGATTGTTTTAGCGCAAGAATCGCTTTATACTCATTTGTCTTTGCCCTCTTCTGAAGTCAGAAAAATTTCTAATGAATGTTTTGCCTCTATCGGCCAGGTTTCTTTTCCCGAATTTAAGTTTATTGATTTGGTTAAAGCCGGCAAAAACAGGCGTTTAGGCGTGAGGCCCAAGGTTAGAGGGTCAGCCATGAACGCTAAAGACCATCCGCACGGCGGCGGAGTGGGGAAATCGCCCATTGGTATGCCTTATCCTAAAACTCCTTGGGGCAAACCCGCCAGGGGAGTCAAAACAAGAAATAAGAAAAAATGGACGGGAAAATTAATAATGCAACGACGCCAAAAGAAAAAATAAAATTATGGCAAGATCGGCTAAAAAAGGTCCCTATGTGGACGAAAACTTAATTAAAAAACTGAAAGATTTAAAGCAGGGTGGCAAAGAAATAATTAAAACTTGGGCGAGAGCCAGTACAATCTCTCCGGAAATGGTCGGTTTTACTTTTGGCGTTCATAACGGCCGGGATTTTATCAGCGTCAAGATTGATGAAAATATGGTTGGCCATAAATTAGGCGAGTTTTCGGCTACCACCAAATTTTCTCGCCACGGCGGTCGAATGCAAAGAGAATTAGAGGCGCAGGTAGCGGAAAAAGAATCAGCTCAAGTTAAGGCGGTAGAAGGAGAAGCTAAGGCGGCTCCTGCCAAAACTCCGCCAGCTAAAAAATAAAATGTTAGTTAAAGCCAAATTGCAAAATTTAAGAATATCAGCCCGTAAAGTCAGATTGGTGGCGGATTTGATTCGACTGAAAAAGTTAGCCAAGGCCAAAGCGATTTTGCAATTTACCGTTAAAAGAGCGAGCCGTGATTTGTTAAAATTATTAAATCAGGCCGAAGCCAATGCTAAAAACAATCTTCATTTAGATCCGGCTAACCTTTTTGTCGCGGAGATTTTAGTGAACGAAGGCAGAAAATTAAAAAGATGGCGACCGCGCGCCAGAGGCCAGGCCTATGAAATTCAGAAAAAAACTTCTCATATAATAATTACCTTAGATGAGATTAAAAAAACCGACCAAAAAATAGAAAAGGAAGCGTCCACAACTAAAAAAACAGTTTTGCCTGTCGAACCGAAAGAAATAAAACCGGCCGTCTCAGAAGGCGAGCCAAAAGAGGAAAAAACAGTGAAAACGGCCAGAGATAAGTTTAAGCCGGAAATTGAGATCAAGAAACCTAAAATGGGTGGGAAAATTAAAAAATTATTCCAAAGAAAAGTTTACTAAATGAACAGTCGATGAAGCTAAAGCTTCATCTCCAACTGCGCTTTTCTATATAATAAATTATTAAAGAATAAAAAGCTTGTCAGATGACGCATAAAGTTCACCCAAAATCATATCGTTTGAGAGATTCAGCTGATTGGGACTCACGCTGGTTTGAAAAGAAAAATTTGCCCCGATCTTTAAAAGAGGATTTTTTGATTAGGGAATTTTTGAAAAAGAAAATCGGCAAATTGGGAGTAGCAAAAATTGAAATTGAAAGATTTCCCGGTAAATTGATAATTATTATTTCAACCGCCAGGCCCGGTTTATTAATTGGCCGTGGCGGCGGAGGAGTGGAAGTATTGAAGAAAGAAATAGAAAACAAAATCCTTAAAGAAAAGACAGTCTTTAATGAAGCTAAGACGGGGAAAAAAGAAATAAAAATTGATATTAAAG
>JAVHRH010000056.1:0-2088 GCA_036171555.1 Parcubacteria group bacterium
AATCATTTTTACTCCCGATTCTTTCGCGCGGCGGATATTAAAATCATTTAAATCCAACCTTCCGGGCCAAGCGTCTATTTCCAAAATAGTTTTCGTTTCTCTGGCCGCCTTTAAAACTTTATCGAAATCAATCTGATATTCGTCTCTCTTTTTTAGAATCCTGCCTGTTGGATGAGAGATAATATCAACATTCGGATTTTTCATGGCTTTTATCATTCTGGCCGTCATTTCATTTTTTCCCATTTTAAAACTGGAGTGAATGCCGGCTATGACATAATCTAATTTTGCCAAGGATTCATTTTTGATATCGATTGAGCCGTCATTGAGGATATTGGCTTCGCAGCCTTTCAGAATTTGAAATTTTGCTTGCCCACCGAAGCCTTGGCGAAGGCGGGAATTAATCTTGTCGATTTCTCTGTTACGTTGCTCCAGCTTTTTCTCGTCTAAGCCGTGTTCTATCCTGAGAAATTTTGTATGATCGGAAATGCCAATATATTCGTAGCCGAGAACTTTGGCGGCTTCAGCCATTTCTTCGATTGAATCAGACCCGCCATCCCAATTGCAATGCGTATGCAAATCACCTTTGATATCCTGATAACCAATTATTTTAGGCAAACCATCGGGTTTGCCCTGAGCCTGTCGAAGGGCCGCTTCAATTTCGCCCTGGTTTTCTCTTAATTCGGGTACTATATATCCTAATCCTAAAGCCCGATAAATGCCTTCTTCAGACCAACCCGCAATCATTTTTTTACCTCGGAATAAACCATATTCATTCAACTTTAATCCTTTTTCAATAGCGATTTTTCGTAAAATAATATTATGCTCCTTGGAACCGGTAAAATATTGAAGAGCCGAACCGTAGCTTTTCTTTTTAACAACTCTCAAATCAACGTCAAATCTTTCCTCTGTTCGGATTGATGACTTGGTGGGACCTTTCATCCAGACCTTGACAACGCCGGGAAGCTTAACGAAAAAATCCATTACTTTCGGGGCGTCTTTCGTTGTTATCAAAATATCAACATCACCAATCGTTTCTTTCATTCTCCGGACTGAACCCCCAACGCTAATTTGTTCAGTTTCTTTTAGAGTTTTTAATTTTTCCAGAATTAATTTCACCTCCGGCAAAATTTCTCCCAAAAGAAACCTGCCTTTGCTTTTTTTCACGAAAGCAATGCCTTGCAGAATATTTTTTTCGGTTTTGTCTCCAAACCCAAAAAGTTTGGCGATTTTATTTGCTTTGGCCGCTCTTTCCAGTTCTCCAAGATTTTTAATTTTCAACTTCTGATAAAGAGTTTTTATTTTCTTCGGCCCCAAGCCTTCAACTGCCAAAAGTTCTTCCAAATTTAAAGGGAATTTTTTCTTAAAACTCTCATAATGCCTGATTTTTCCTGTTTTTAAATATTCTTCTATGCCCCTGGCAATGTTTTTTCCTACGCCCGGGATTTCTTCTAGGGCTTTCAGCCCGCCTCTTTTATATATTTCTGCCGCGCTCTCTTCTGTCGTCTCAAGCCCCAGGGCGGCCCTTTGATATGCGTAGGGCTTAAACGGAACGCTATCCATTTCTAAAAAGATAGCGATGTCGTAGAAAATTTTTGCCAGTTCTTTGTTTATCAAGTTTTTAATTTATTAAAAACGCAGATGGAAAAGAGGATTTATCCTCTTTGACTAAAAAGGTTTTTCACTCGGTGGTAGACGAGGAGCGAAACCGTCTTTAAGAAAGATTTTATGACGAATTAAAAGCAAAACCGAGGAAGAAGCCAATCCAAAAATGCTGACTAAAACAAAAACTAACTTAAACCCTAACCAGCTGGCGATTAATCCGCCGAAAGCGCCGGCTAAGCCTGCGGCCAAACCGATACCAGTGCTTTCCATGCTCCAAGAGAAAGCTTCGCGGCCCTTGTCAATGTGACGGGTAAAAATACCCGACCAAGTGGGAACTACGCAAGCCATAGCCAACCCCCTGATAGCTTCTAAAACAAAAATATGCCAGGGCTGGGAAGAAAAAATATAACCAAGCGGAATTAAATTGGCAACGTACATGCCCGCTACCAAAAACTGAAAATCATCTCTTTCGCCGTGGTTTTTATC
>JAVHRH010000057.1:0-4837 GCA_036171555.1 Parcubacteria group bacterium
GATGCGACAGCAGACATAGCAAAATATATTTTAGAAGATTGCGCAACGCTTCAAGAACAGGATGCGGTGTATTTTAATAGGCATTTAAAAAAGAATGAAAATCCAATCTTTCCAATTTATACAAAAGAAGAAGTAGAAAAAACTCTAAGCCATTTTCAGAAAATTTCATACTTTAGTTTTAACCATCAATGGACACAATTAAACGAAAATATACGCTTTAAATTCTACGATGCAGGACATGTTTTAGGTTCTGCGATAACTTTATTAGAAATTAAAGAAGTCGATATTACAAAAACTTTGGCATTTTCTGGTGATTTGGGTAGGAAATATTTGCCAATTTTGCGTTCTCCGGAATATATTAAAGAAGACGTTCAATCTTTGATATTAGAATGCACCTATGGAAACAGGCTCCACAGACCTATGGCGGATTTGGCCGGTCAATTAAAAGGAATTATTGACGAAGCATTTAACAAAAAAAGTAAAATAATTGTTCCCGCCTTTTCCTTAGAACGTACCCGGGAGCTCGTTTACATTTTACACAATCTTATTGATCAAAAAAACATTCCTTCGATACCAATTTACATAGATAGTCCGCTGGCAGAGAATATTACTCAAGTTTTTTTCCAATACACAAAATATTTTGACGAACAATTTTGGAAAAATTTTGGCAGCCGCCAGGAATCGCCATTTTCTGCCAAAAATATAATCTATACCCGTTCTAACGAAGAATCCAAAGCATTAAATAATATGTCGGGTCCTTTTATGGTTATTGCTGGTTCCGGGATGGCAGAGGGCGGAAGAATTTTGCATCATTTAAAAAACAACATAACCAATCCAAACAATATTGTTTTAATAACGGGATATCAGGCAGAAAATACGTTAGGCAGAAGAATACAAGAGGGGATAACTCCAGTTAAAATTTTTGGCGAAACCTATCCCGTAAAAGCGAAAATAATTACATTGGCCGAGCTTAGCGCCCATGCGGATCAGAAAGATCTTTTGTCATATATCGGCCACGTAAAAGAGCTTAAAAATTTATTTTTAGTGCATACTGAAATGCCTCAAGCTCAGGTTTTTCAAAATTTAGTAAAACAATCATATCCATTTTTGACAGTTAATATTCCAGCAATGGGCCAAACTTTTGAAATTTAAGGTTGTTTTCGAAAGCTGTCTAAAATGGTTACATCATCAATAAAACAGGTTCTAACATCCCTCCTTCGTCCTGAGATTACCGAGAAGGACTACGGACGGGCAAAGCGTTCCATAAAAAATCGCCAATCAGGCGGTTTTTTGGTAGAATAAATTAAAGAGTCGATTCGGTCAAAGAGGATAAATGCTCTTTTGCTGAAGCGTTAGCTGAAGCGGAAGAAGAGATTTATCTCTTTGCCCCCATCTGCGATAGTCGAAGAAAGCCGAGCTTTCTTCTTCACCTTCGTTCCGTGATACGGAACTCGGTTTATAAATAAAAAACTTGATATATGAAAAAAAATCTTATATTTATTCTTCTGATAGTGATTATTCTTGCGGGCGTGGGAATGTGGTTTGTTAATAACCAGAAAAATAAAAGTCCCTCGTCATTTCTATCTCCCATAAATCAAGTTACTTATACTTGTAATAACGAGAAAACAATAGGCGTCACTTTTTATAAAGGCGAACAGAAGTCGGTAGAGCCGGGTGAACCGCCGATTCCTTCGGGTAGCGTAAAAATTGTTTTAAGCGATGGGCGAAATTTTGATTTGCCTCAAACTATTTCCGCTGATGGGGGCCGCTATGCCAATAGTGATGAATCGTTCGTTTTTTGGAGCAAAGGGAACGGGGCGCTTGTGTTGGAAAACAACGTTGAAAAAAACTACCTGGGATGCGTTGTGCTTGTTCCCGATTTCGGGGGGCTGCCGAATATTTACCATGATGGCACCGCGGTATTTTCAATCAGGTATCCGGCTGATTATTCAATAGATGCTTCCTATAAATATCAGGCGCTGGGACCTAACAAAAATATCAGCGGTGTAAAATTTACCATTCCGTCCAGCCTGGCCACCGGTACCAATTTATCAAGTTTTGACACCGGCGTTTCGGTGGAAACAATTCCGGCAACCCAAAATTGCAATGCGGGTCTTTTTTTGGAGAGTAATGCCGGCGTTCAGACCGTAACCGATAATGGTCGTGAATATTCTTTCGCATCAACGACCCAGGGCGCCGCCGGTAACCGTTACGAAGAAGAAGTTTGGGCGATTCCGGGAACTAATCCCTGTATGGCTGTACGTTATTTCATCCATTCTATGAATATCGGGAATTATCCCAAGGGCATTGTTTCGGAATTTGATCGGGCCACCCTCATAAGTCAATTTGATAAGATTCGTCAATCTTTGATTATACCGTAATTTGAAAGTTTTCCTCAGATTTTATTTATGTTAAAATTAAACAAAGGTCCAGAGGTCGTTTTTAAAATATAATCAGTAAAAGGCGATGAAAAAATCTTTTATAGTTCCAATTATTATTTTAGTGATTCTGGTTTTGGGATTTTTAGGTTGGCAATTTTTGTTAAAAAAGAGTGTTGCAGGCGGGTCCTGCAAATCGGCGAATAATTGCGAAACGGGATTAAAGTGCATTAATAATATCTGTTCTTCGGGAAAAACAGGTTCGGTTTGTCTGAGTAAAACAGATTGTCTTACTCCTTTTTGTGCAGGAGGAAAATGCACTGACGGGAAAAAAGGCGAGGTTTGTGCAACATATAAAGACTGCGAAAAAGGATTATTCTGCCAGAAAGCAGTTTGTTCCGAACCTCCCTCTTATTCTCAATATTTCAACAAGATTGTCATCTCTAAGATGAAAGTCGGAATGCCGCCCGGCCCCAATAATATGCCCGTAGTGACAACTGAATTTAAAACAAACGACGCCATAGAAATTGATTTTACCGGCGTAAAATCCGCCACCCAGGGCGAAGCATATTATGAAGTAATAAATCCGATTACCGGAGAAGTTGTGTTTTCTTCTTCAAGCTATAAAGTAAAACTGGAAGGCAGAGACACGGGAACCGGTTCAGATTTACCCAGAATTGTGGGAGCAGGAGAGTTTGATTTAAATATCTATTACAACGACGAGATGGTTTATACGACCACGATAAAGGTTACTGATTAACTAGCCTTTGGAGCGCTTCTACAAGCTCAGCTCTAGGCTATGGCCGAAGGCGGTTTTCCCTTGCTTTTCTCGTCGCTTGTTTTATGGTATCCTCAATGGGTTAAATTCTTATGAATAATCAAGAAGTCATTTTAAGATTTGACGATGTTTCTTTCAGCCACGGCCACAACAAGCCCATTTTGAATGAGGTCAGTTTTTCTGTCAGGCGGGGATCAAAGATTACTTTAATGGGTCAGAACGGCGCCGGAAAAAGCACGATTTTCAATCTGATCACCGGCGCTTTGTCTTATGATTCGGGCGCCATCAACTTAGGTACCGGGCTGACTGTGGCCGCAGCCAAACAAGTCATTCCCCGGGATCAGCTCCATTTTACCTTGAGAGAGTTCTTCCAGAACTGCTTTAAGAAAAAGGTTTATGATATTGATGCGAGGATAGACGAGGTTTTGGAAGTGGTCAATCTGGTAGCCGACCACGAGAGATTAATTAAAGCGTTTTCCGGCGGCCAGCAAGCCAGACTCCTTTTGGCTTCAGCCATTATTCAAAATCCTGATTTGTTGCTTTTAGACGAGCCGACCAATAACTTGGACAAGGAAGGGATCGGTCATTTAACGCAATTTTTGATTAATTATCAGAAAACTTGCATTGTTATTTCTCACGACGCCGATTTTCTGAACGCTTTCACCCACGGCGTTTTGTATTTGGATGTTTTCACCGGCAAGGTTGAGCAATACACGGGCAACTATTTTGATTTATTGGTTGAAATTGCAGCCAGAATCGAAAGGGAAAACAGGAAAAATGCGCAGCTGGCCAAAAGAATTTTAGAGAACAAAGAAAAGGCAAACTTTTTTGCCCATAAAGGAGGTAAGATGAGATTGGTGGCTAAGAAGATGCGGAACGAAGTCGAAGTGATGGAAAAAGACAAAGTTGACGTCAGAAAGGAGGATAAAACCATCAGGCCCTTTGTTATTCCTTGCCAACCGGGTATCGGCGGAGAAATTTTAAAGATCACTTCTTTCTCGGTTGCGGAGAAACACAAGCTCGTAAAAAAAGAAGCCGGGATTTCTTTGAGGAAAAAAGAGCGCCTGCTTTTAGTCGGGCCCAACGGCAGCGGCAAAACCACCCTGCTTGAATCCTTGGCTTCGGGGAAAGCCAAGGGCGCTAAAATCGCTCCCGGTGTTAAGGTTGGATATTACCGCCAGGATTTATCTGGTCTTGACCTTGATGACACGGTCTACCAATCTCTCAGTTTAGTGGCCGAGGATTTGTCTGAAGAGAACATCCGTTCTCTGGCGGCCGGATTTTTAATCACCAGCGACTTGATTTATTCGAAAATCGGCAGTCTGTCCGAAGGCCAAAAAGGTTTGGTGTCTTTCGCCAAACTGGTGATACAAAAACCCGGCCTGCTTATTTTGGATGAGCCGACCAATCATATCAACTTTCGTCATTTGCCGGTCATTGCTGACGCTTTAAATAAATATGAAGGCGCCATGGTTTTGGTCAGCCACATGCCTGAATTCGTAGGTAAAATCAGGGTCGATGAGATTCTTGATTTGAAGAAATAAAGAGAAAATCGCCAAGCGGGCGATTTTTTGGTAGAATAAGCTCAAAGAAGCTTTGCTTCTTTTCGATCTTCGTTTTTATTTCATAAAAACTTGCTAATAGATGAAGTAACAATTAAAGTGAAAGCCGGTAACGGCGG
>JAVHRH010000057.1:4937-10372 GCA_036171555.1 Parcubacteria group bacterium
TTAGTACTGGCCGATCTTCCCGGATTGATTGAGGGCGCATCTAAAGGCAAGGGCCTCGGCATTAAATTTTTAAAACACGTAGAGCGGACAAATATGCTGTTCCATCTTGTGGCCGCAGATTCTAGCGATCCCGTGGCGGATTACAAAACGGTGCGCAACGAATTGGGAACATACAATGAACTGCTTCTGGAAAAACCGGAATATGTTTTTATAAGCAAAAAAGATGAGGTTTCGTCCGAGGTTATTGCCGAAATGATAGAGAAACTTAAGGAATACAATAAAAACGTAATTCCGATTTCTATAATTGATCAAGATAGCTTAGAACTGGTAAAAAAAATACTCAATAAATTAATTTTGGAAAAAACAGAGCAAAAATAACAGGAAAGCGGTAAAATTGACAATACCACAGATATGGGGGATTCCCAAAAAAATAAAGCTAAAGTAATCGTTTCAAAAAACGGGCCATATCTTGTCTCGGGCAATTTACTTTTGGAAAAAGAAACCATTGTTTCAGACAACGATGGCAATTCAGTTGAATGGCGAAAAGGAGAAAAATATCCGAACAAAGAAAGCTACGCTCTTTGCCGGTGCGGCCAATCTAAAAATAAGCCCTATTGCGACGGAACGCACCTCAAAATTAATTTTAATGGAGAAGAAGCTGCCAGCCGACAAAAATATATTGAGCAAGCCGAAAAAACAGCAGGACCCGAGATTGATTTGAGCGACGAACAAGACCTTTGCGCTTTAGCCAGATTTTGCCACAACAAAAAAGGCAATACCTGGGACTTAACTGAAAAATCTGACAACTCGCAAGCTAAAGAAGAGGCGATAAAGCAAGCTGGGAATTGTCCGTCGGGTAGGTTAGTGGCTTGGGATAAAAAAACAGGCCAACCGATTGAACCGGAATTTGCTCCTTCGATAAGCTTGGTTGAGGATCCGGAAAAAAACGTCAGCGGGCCTATTTGGCTGAAAGGTGAGGTAGAATTGGAATCCGGCGATGGGAAGAAATACGAAACCAGAAACAGGGTTACTTTATGCCGCTGCGGTCAATCAAAGAATAAACCGTTTTGCGACGGCTGTCATATCTAAAGCGGTTTCAAAGACAACGCTTGAGAAAGTAGTGCTTTATTTTTAAAAGAATGTTATAACACAAATATAGTCGATGAATCTTCGATTCATTTCGATCTTCGATTGCCGAAGCATCAGCTGAGGCGAGAGATGAGATTTATCTTATCGAACTTAATAAATTAAAAATTCGATGTTCAAAGAGGACAAATCCTCTTTTCGATATACGCTCGCTCTGGGCGGGCTCGCTATATGTTAGAAGTCAGAGGAATTTATGTTTATCGTGGAGGAGAAAAGATCGGTTGGGTGAATAGCAATTCTATTTATGATCATACCGGGAAAAAACTGGGTTATTTTACCACGGATGCAGTGTATGCTATTAACGGCGCGAGGATGGCCCATATCGACGGCAACCACGTGTATTTTGGCGGTAAATCAATGGACCTTGAGGATTTAATAGATCATATTGCGGCGGTGAATCTTTCCGATCCGGCTCGAGTAGCCGTGATAACTTTTCTGGGAGAATGATTTTGTTGCAGGCGTGCAAAACACAGCAACAATGTAGTAAATCGCCAAAGAGGCGATTTTTTGATAGAATGAATAATAATTTACCTCCAAATTATAAAATGGCTGAGAACAAAGACAGGAAAACAAAAATATTTTTAAATCTCAATCTCACGCTTTGTTTTATTTTGGTTGAAATTTTGATTTCCTATCTGTTTAAAATCTTCCCGGCGAACAACGAATCAATTTTGCGCCTTATTTCTATCGCCGCGACGCTGCCGGTTATCGTCAATGCCACGCAGTCTTTAAGAAATAAAAAGATTTCCATTGATTTGCTGGCGAGTATCGCCTTGACGGTTTCTCTGATTGAAAAAGAATGGGTCTCCGCGATTTTTATAAACTTGATGGTCGCTTCGGCGCGGGCTTTTACGAATTTTGTCAAAATCAGATCACACTCGGCGATTGACAGCCTGATGAAATTGAAGCCGACAAAAGTCAAAATTGAAGAAGCCGGCGGAATAAAAGAAGTTCCCATAGAAGCTGTCAAGATCGGCGATAGGCTTGTCATCGAACTCGGAGAACGGGTTCCCGTTGACGGCGTTATCGAAAAGGGGCAAGCAATGATTGATCAATCTTCACTGACAGGAGAATCCATTCCCATATCTAAAAAAGAAGGAGACCAGATTTTAAGCTTTACGATGGTGGTTTCCGGCCACTTGGTAATACGAGCTGAAAAAGTTGGCAAAGAATCAACTTTCGAAAAAATTATCGCTTTGGTCGAACAATCTCAAGCCAATAAATCTAAAATTTACTCCTTTATAGATAGATTTTCCAAGTGGTATATAATTATTACTCTCGGCGGTGCATTGATTGTTTATTTAGTTTCAAGAAATATCAACTTGGTCATCGGGCTTCTTTTGGTAAGCTGTGCCGACGATATCGCCGTTGCAACTCCCATGGCTCTGATGTCAGCCATTACTCACAGCGCAAAACACGGATCGATTATAAAGGGCGGCGATTATTTGGAGGCGTTGGCAAAAGTAAAAATCATGATTTTTGATAAAACAGGAACTTTGACCAAAGGTAAATTGAGGATTGAAGAAATTTATCCTTTTAACCAAAAAAGCAAAGAAGAAGTTTTAGAATTGGCCGCTATCGCTGCCTCGTGTTCCAGCCATCCGATTGCTCATGCCATTATTAATCGTGCTAAGGAAGAAAATATTTCTATTGCTGACCCGGAAAATTTTGAAGAATACGGCGGCAAGGGGATGTCGGCTTTTTATAAAGGGAAAAGGATACTAATAGGGAAGTTGTCATTTTTTCAGGACCTGAAAATTGAAATAAATCAACAGCAAGTTTCTAAGATAAAAGAGGGAATAGCCAACAGATTTAATGTTACTTTGGTTGCGTATGGCCGCCAATTGGTTGGTTTTATAGATCTAGTTGACGAAGTAAAACCAAAAATAAGACAAACGATGGAAGAAATTAAAAAATTAGGCATAGAAAAAACAGTCATGCTTACCGGCGACAACGAGAGGGTCGCTCAAAAAGTAGCTGAAGAAACCGGGATTGATGAATTTCATGCCAATCTTTTACCGGCTGATAAATTGGAATACCTTAAAAAACTTTTAAACAAGAAATATAAAATTGCCATGGTTGGCGATGGAGTTAACGATGCTCCCGGTTTGGCATTATCAGACGTGGGAATCGCCATGGGCGCCTTGGGTTCCGACGCTTCAATAGAAGCGGCTGACATCGCTTTAATGAGAGACGATATATCTCAAATTCCGGAGTTGATAAAAATTGGCCGGTCGACGATGGGAGTTATCCGCCAGAACATCATTATGTGGGGAATATTGAATATTTTAGGTTTTGTCTTAGTTTTTCTGCGCGTTCTTAATCCTTCGGGCGCCGCGGCTTATAATTTCATTTGCGATTTCATTCCGATTTTTAATTCACTGAAGCTTTTTAAATAATGGCTAAAGGTCGTATAACAAGTTTTAATTAATACTCAACTATATGCCAAAAGGATTTGTCACCAATGTCGAAAAAGACGCTTTGGAAAATAATTTTTTCCGAAAAGTTATTTTCACGGCAAAAAACAGCCAATTGGTTTTAATGAGCTTAAAGCCGCAGGAAGAAATCGGAACGGAAGTTCACGAAACATTAGACCAATTTTTCCGCTTTGAAAAGGGCGAGGGCAAAGTTGTGATAGAGGGCGAGGAATTCCAGGTCAAAGACGGGTCAGCCGTTGTCATCCCCGCCGGAACTTTACACAATATCATCAATACTTCGGAAACCCAATCCCTGAAACTTTATACGATTTATTCTCCGCCCAATCATAAAGACCAAACCGTTCATCAGACCAAAGAAATAGCTGAAGCTGCCGAAGAGCATTTTGACGGCCAGACCAGTTTCTAACTTAGAAGTTAGGGAAAAATTAGAAAAACAAGCACAAGTTGATACAAAAAACCCACGATCGTGGGTTTTTTGTATCAAATTAAAGCCGAAAAGACAAATCTCTTTTTAACCTTCGTTTCTGCGTTTGACGCGGCCGGCTGCTTATTTTAAGATTAAGTCATGCCGGAGAAATCACGGCTCAGTCAATACAGTTAAGATCAGCTCCATCTTTAAATCAGCCGTAAAAAGAGTAAAATGGGTTTGTTGGTCGATGAGTCTAAAGATTCATCTCCAACTTCATTTTTTATTCTAAAAAATTCGTTTAATGAAGATTTTGCTTTTATATCCGAAGTTTCCTGAAACTTTTTGGGGATTCAAATATGCCCTGCCTTTTATCAGGAAAAAAGCCGCTTTTCCGCCGGTGGGCTTGTTAACCGTTGCGGCCTTGCTTCCGAAGGAGTGGGAGAAAAAAGTGGTTGATTTAAATCTTCAAAACATTGCTGAGGAAGATTTAAATTGGGCGGATTTCGTTTTTATTTCGGCGATGGTTATTCAAAAAGAATCGGTCAGAGAAATTATTAATTTAGCCAAAAGGCTCGGTAAAAAGATTGTGGCGGGCGGCCCTCTTTTTACCACCGGAAGCAAAGAAGAGTTTTCGGACGACATCGATTGTTTTGTTTTGGGCGAAGCTGAGATTACTCTGCCTCTTTTTCTGGAAGACTTAAAAAAAGGAAATTATCAGAAAATTTATAAATCAAATCAATGGCCGGACATAAGAAAAACTCCGGTGCCCCTCTGGGAACTAATTGATATAAAAAAGTACGGCTCAATGGGTATTCAATATTCAAGAGGCTGCCCGTTTAATTGTGAATTCTGCGACATCGTTCTTTTAAACGGGAGAATACCGAGAGCAAAAGATAAAGATCAAATCTTAAAAGAGTTAGATGTCTTATATGACCGCGGTTGGCGGGACAGCATTTTTTTTGTGGACGACAACTTTATCGGAAATAAAGTAAAACTAAAAGAGGAAATTTTGCCGGCGATAATTAAATGGATGGAAGAAAAAAAATACCCCTTCGTTTTTAACACCCAGGTTTCAATAAATATTGCCGATGATAAAGAATTAATGGAATTAATGTCTAGAGCGGGCTTTAGCACTGTTTTTGTGGGAATTGAAAGCCCCAACGAAGCAAGCCTTAAAGAATGCGGTAAATTTCAAAATACGAACCGAAACTTATTATCATCAATTAAAAGTATCCAAAACTGCGGGCTTCAGGTCTCGGGGGGATTCATTATCGGCTTTGATAAAGACACCCCGTCAATTTTTGACCAGATGTATCTTTTTATCCAGAAAAGCGGGGTGGTAACGGCTATGGTCGGATTACTGCAGGCTGCGTCAAAAACAAGATTATGGGAAAGATTAAAGAAAGAAAAACGATTAATTGCTCAACCCACAGGCAGCAACA
>JAVHRH010000058.1:0-2019 GCA_036171555.1 Parcubacteria group bacterium
AGAGCCACGTGTTTTTGGCCGGCAAAAAAGATGCCCTCTCCTACTTCGGCTTCCAACAACAGGTATTTTTCTTCCTCGGTTAAATTAAATAGTTTCTGAACAGCGTCAATGGTAGCCGACGATTGTTTCATTAAAAACTGCAAAGAAGAGTTGGTGATAATCGGCTGGCCATAAGATGACTTCATAAAGTCGTTGACATCTTGGGTAATAGTCGTTACTCCCAGCCAGTATTTTCTGGCCCTTTTGCAAAGACCGAACAAAAATGAAGCGCCGTCTTCAGTCCGCATTATCCACCAGGCCTCGTCTACCACCAGAATTCTTTTTTTCAATTCCGACCTGACTTTGTTCCAGATATATCTCATAACAATGAACATGGCCATGGGCCTTAGCTCGTCTTCCATATCCCTGATGCCGAAAACCACGAATGGTTTTACCATCGAAATATTGGTCGGTTGATTAAAAAATTCGGCGAAAGTTCCTTTGGTAAATTTTCTGACCCTCCTTACCAATGAATCCGTGCCTTCCATGCCGGATAGAACCTGTTCAAAATCAGACATTAAAGGAATCCTTTCTTGCCAACCGGTCGGATCGCTTTTGGGCGTGATATCTTTGGCGGCATAAGTTTCAGTTAAGGCCCGGTCAATAATCGCGTCTTCTTCCGCCGTTAAGCCGCCCATCATAATTCGCAAAAGGCCGACCAAGTTAATAATGTTTGACCGCAAAACATCCTCGGGCTTTTCATCCTCTCTGGGGGTCGGCAAATCAAAAGGATTGATATGGTTTGGCGAAGCTAAGGACATATTAAAGAAAGCGCCGCCGATGGACTCAGTCAGATTTTGGTATTCGTTTTCCGGGTCAAGAACAATGATTTCAACTCCCAGCATTAAAGAGCGGAGAATTTCCAATTTGACGGCATAGGATTTACCGGAACCCGATTTGGCGAAAATAACGGAGTTAGCATTTTCCAAACTGAACCTGTCAAACAGAATCAAAGAATTATTGTGCAGATTGACGCCATACAAAATCCCTTCGTTGGAGCTCAAATCAAAAGAAACAAAAGGAAAAGTGGAGGACAAGGGTTCGGTATTCATTGAAGTATAAACCTGGATTTGGTCTAAGCCGTAAGGCGCGGTTGAGTTAAAACCTTCTTTTTGCTGGTAGAGGCTGGGTTTGATATAAATTAATCTTGACTCCAGAATGGATCTTAAAGTGGTCTCCACATTTTTTATTTCTTCCAATGAATTGCCATAAACCGTCAGATATAAGCCGAATTTAAACATTTTTTCCTGAGCGGTTTGCAGTCTGTCTCTTAGTTCCTCCAAGTCCTGATAAGCGGTTTCCAGGGCCGGATCTCTAATTAATCCTTTTTCTTCTCTATCCATAAGTTCTGCCTGGACTTCCGTGACCTTTCTTCTCAATTGCTTTAAAACTGTGTCGGTATCAATTGGCAGGATATGAAAACTGATATCCATGGGCTGGTCTAAATTGATAACCGGGGATAGCCAAGCGGCATTCAGGTATCTGGGATAAGAGAAAATGAAAAACGATTTGGCAATCCTTTTGCCGAATTCAAAATGGTCGGGTTTGACCACGATCGAAGACGGAGCAATAATGTCCCGGGCCTCCATGGCCGGCGCTTCAAAGATTTTTGCCGGCGATTCAGTTTTTTTAGTTTTTAAAAAAGGTATCCGCATAAATTATTTAAGAATTTCCGGCGGGATTTCCGGGTAGTAACCGATTTCGGCTTCTTCCGGATGATATAAGCTCCAAAAAAGCTCGATTAATTCGGGCGTATTCAAAGGAGTGCATTGCAAACCGCTTCTTCTTAACCCTAAAGCCACAAATTCCATTCTTTGCCAAAGTTGATTTTTGCCTCTTTGAAATTGGTCTTCGCTGAAACTGATTTCTTTTTTCGCCCCGATTTTAGGGATCTCAATTAAAGTGAAGGGGACCACGACAAAAAAAGTTTTAGCCAGTATTTGCCGACCGGCGACCAAATCAGTGATAAATTTGCGATAT
>JAVHRH010000059.1:0-9943 GCA_036171555.1 Parcubacteria group bacterium
TTTGGCAAGGGTTCAGTGCAGGAAATGCAAAAACTGCCCGATAACTCTTCAATAAAAATAACTGTCGCCAAATGGCTGACTCCCAAAGGCGAATCTATTTCGGAAAAAGGATTAGCTCCGGATATCAAAGTGGAAATGACCGCTGACGATTATAAGATGGAAAGAGACCCTCAGCTGGAAAAAGCTATTGAAATAATCAAGGGGATGTAATAGAATTATAGAATCAAAACATTCATGAAAATCATCCTTCTTAAAGACGTTGAAAAAGTGGGAAAGAAATTTGAAGTGAAAGAAGTTAAAGATGGCTTTGCCAGGAATTTTTTGCTGCCGCAGGGTACGGCTAAACTGGCGACGGAAGAAGCTTTGAAGTGGCTGGAAGTTCAAAAAGAAATTATCGCTAAAAAAGACGAGGAAGATTTAAATAAGATTCAAGGGTTGGCTTCGGCGATTGACGACCAGGAAGTCGTCTTTCAGGTTAAAACCGGCGCAGAGAACCAACTTTTTGAATCAATTACCTCGCAAAAAATTGCCGAAAAATTAAAAGAACTGGGTTTTGATGTTAAAAAAGACCAGATCCTGCTTCAGGATCCTATTAAGGAATTGGGCGAGTTTCCGGTCAAAATCAAGTTTGAACACAATTTAGAAGGTGAAGTCAGAGTTATCATCAATAAATTAGAAGAAAGCAATAAGAAAAAAGACGAGGAAGAGTAAAAACATATTCTACTATGCCCAAGTTTATTTTTGTGGCGGGTGGCGTGATGTCCGGTATCGGTAAAGGAGTCACCACGGCTTCGGTTGGAAAAATTTTACAGAGCAAAGGATATAAAATTACGGCGGTTAAAATCGACCCTTATGTCAACGTCGATGCCGGAACAATGAATCCGATTGAACATGGCGAAGTTTTTGTGACTAAAGACGGCGTCGAATGCGACCAGGATGTCGGCAACTACGAACGATTTCTTGATGAGGAGTTAACCACCGACAATTATATTACCACGGGCCGAGTTTACGAAACGGTTATCCGCAAAGAAAGAAATCTGGAATATGGCGGCAAGTGCGTTGAAGTCGTGCCTCACATTCCCGACGAAGTTATTTCTCGCATTAATAAAGCGGCTAAGGTCTCCAAGGCCGATTTTGTTTTAATTGAAATCGGTGGAACCGTCGGGGAATACCAGAATCTTTTGTTTTTAGAAGCGGCCAGGATGATGAAATTACGTCAGCCCAAAGACGTTCTTTTCATTTTAGTCAGCTATTTGCCGGTGCCTCACATGATCGGCGAAATGAAAACTAAACCGACTCAATACGCCGTCAGAACGCTTAATTCTTCCGGCATCCAGCCCGATATTATTATTGCTAGATCCGAGGTGCCTTTGGATCTGCCCCGCAAGAAAAAAATTTCCATTTTCTGCAACGTGCAGGAAGAAGACGTGATTTCAGCCCCTGACGTTGACTCAATTTACGAAATTCCTTTGAATTTTGAAAAAGATGAATTGGGCAAATTAATTTTGAAAAAGTTCGGATTAAAAGCGAAGAAAAAAGATTTGGCTGATTGGAAAAAGCTGGTGAAAGTGATCAGAACCGTCAGAAAAAAAGTCAAAATCGGCATTGTCGGCAAATACTTTGAAACGGGTGATTTCACTTTGGCCGATTCTTATCTTTCGGTGATTGAAGCCACCAAGCACGCTGCTTGGTGGAACTCAGTCAAGCCGGTTTTAACTTGGTTGTCTAGCGAAGTTTACGAAAAAAATCCGGCGAAACTCAGAGAACTGAAAGAATTTGACGGCATTATCGTTCCCGGCGGTTTTGGCAGTCGGGGAGTGGAAGGCAAAATTAAAGCTATCGAATATTGCCGCCGGAATAAAATTCCTTACTTAGGGCTTTGTTACGGTATGCAGTTAGCCACCATTGAATTTGCCAGGCACGTTTGCCAGATGAAGGATGCCAATACGACTGAAATTGTCAAACACTCAAAATATCCGGTGATTGACACCATGCCGGAGCAAAAAGCTCTGATAGAAGAAAAAAGATATGGGGGAACAATGCGGTTGGGAGATTATTCTTGTTTGCTTAAAAAAGGAACCAAAGCTCATTCAGCTTACCAGAAAGCCGGCTGGGGTAAGGAAAATAAAAAAGGCGATCTCCTGTTGCAAGAACGCCACCGCCATCGCTACGAACTGAATAATGAATTCAGGCAAGATTTGGCCGCTAAAGGCCTGGTTATGTCAGGCATCAATCCCGACCGGGACTTGGTGGAGGTTATTGAGCTGGCAAATCATCCTTTTTTTGTGGCTTGCCAGTTCCACCCCGAACTTAAGTCCAAACCGTTGAATCCTCATCCATTATTCCGAGAATTTATCCGAGCCGCAATTAATTAGACCACACTCACGACTTTCACCTCTTTTCTGGTGTTATCAAAAGATCTTTTTTTCGTGGTGGTAAAATGAACCTTGCCTTCTTTCAAAGCAAAAAGAGTATCATCGCCGCCGCGTTTGACATTTTTCCCCGCAATGAACTTGGTGCCTCTTTGGCGGATAATGACGCTGCCGATTTTTGTTTTTTCACCTTCAAAAAGTTTGACGCCCAAATGTTTCGGCAGAGAATCTCTGCCTAATCTGGTCGCTCCCGATGATTTAGTTTGTGCCATATAAAATTATGTTAGCAAAAATTATGGAACTTATCAAGGACCAAGCCCCGCACAGCGGGGCGAAGGTGAAGATGAAAGTAAAGGATTTCATCGACCGGTACCAAAACGATATTATTCTGGTTATCGGCGTAATTTTAATTTCTCTGCTTTCTTTCGCCATGGGTTATATTGTGGCTAAACAGCAAGATAAAGAACCGATTAATATAATTTCATGCGTGTAGCAATTATTGGCGCAGGTATTAACGGATTATATTTAGCGTGGAAACTTTCGTCAGCCGATCACAAAGTGACCGTTTTTGAAAAGAAAGAAAAAATCGGCAAAATTGCCTGCTCGGGCTTATTCAGTGAAAGAATCCTGAAGCTAATTCCCGAAAGCCGAAAATTAATCCAAAATGAAATTAATTCGGTTCTGATTCATTTTCCTAAAAAAACTATCCGAGTCGAATTTTCTAAACAGTTTTTAGTTATGAGTCATTTTGCTCTGGATAATTTGGTGGCTGATTTGGCGAAATCAGCCGGAGCAGAAATTATTACCAGTCGGACCGTTGATTCAATCCCCGAAGAATTTGACAGGGTGATCGGTTGTGACGGGCCAAATTCTGCGGTTAGAAAAATATTAAATTTGAAAGAACCTCAATGCCGTTTGGCTATTCAGGGTTTTATTTCAGGCGAAGAAGATAAATCTTCTTCTTCACCCTTCGCTGCGACTCGGGTATCTGACATGGTTGAAACCTGGCCGATAAAAAACGGCTTCATCTGGCGTATACCGCGCGGCGGGGAAACAGAATATGGGGCAATCGGTAATTCCAAAGAAGTTAAAAGCATCTTTGATGCTTATTTGCAGAAAAATAATCTTCAGTTAGAAAGATTGGCATCAGCTTTGGTGCCTAACGGCTTGATTGTGCCGGCAAATGGCTTAATTACCCTTTGTGGCGACGCCGTCGGTCTCACGAAGCCCTGGTCTGGCGGGGGAGTGATTTGGGGGTTACTGGCTGCCAATCTTCTCTTGAAAGATTTCCCAGATTTTATAAGATATAAGAACGCGGTCAAAATCTTCTTTTGGCCACGCCTTCTTTGTAGCAAAATCATCACTAAAATAGTTTATTTTCTCGGTTTCAATTTTCCTTGGTTGTTGCCGGAAAAAATCAAAATTGAAAGTGATTTCTTAATTTAAATAATTTATGATAGAAAAAACAAAAAAAACACCTTATCATTTGGCGATTATCATGGATGGTAATCGGCGCTGGGCAAGAGAAAAAGGATTGCCAACTCTTGAAGGACATCGGAAAGGATATAATAAAGTGCAAGAAGTAGGAGATTGGTGTAAGAAAAAAGGAGTAAAAATTTTAACTCTTTGGGCATTTTCTACAGAAAATTGGAATCGTTCAAAAGAAGAGATAAGTTATATGATGAAATTATTAGCTAAGGCGCTATCTAAAAAAGAAATTGATGAACTTAATAAAAAAGGAATTAAGCTTCAGGTTATTGGCCAAAAAGAAAGATTATCTAAGTCCTTGCAAAGATTAGCCAAAAAAGCTGAGGAAGAAACAAAGAATAATAAAGAAGGGACTTTAAATTTAGCCATCAGTTACGGTGGTCGGGCGGAAATTATTAAAGCCGTTCAGGAAATAGTGAAAAAGAAAATTCCGGCAGAGAAAATTAATGAAGAATTGATTAATCAAAATCTTTGGACGGCGGGTCTTCCCGAGCCCGATTTGATTATCAGAACAAGCGGAGAGCAAAGGACGTCGGGATTTTTAATGTGGCAAGGAGTTTATGCTGAACTTTATTTTTGTCAAAAATACTGGCCGGACTTTAACGAAAAAGATTTGGATACGGCCATCGCAAGTTATTCTCAACGGGAGCGGAGAATGGGTAAATAAAAAACCATTCTTGACGAATGGTACAAAAGATTTTTATCTTTTAGTTTAATTCCTTTTCTCTTTATAATTAAGACGTTATAACCGCCAATATATTACACGCCTCGTCGCTTCGTGACGAGGCTTTTAGTTAGCAAATCCCGCCGCAGCGGGACGCAGCTGAAGATGAAGGGGAACCTGCAGGGGTAAACTTCATTGACCGCAACAGGCAGTACCGTAACTGTATTTATCAACCAAGAGTCCCGATTTATCCAGAAGATAAATCGTATCCAGTTTTTGATCCATCACTTCTCTATCAATCCGATTTAAATAGATATGCCACTGCGTCAGATTAAAATCGCTATCTTGAAAATGATTGGCATAGCAGCCGTTATAGTTAAAAGTGGCGGCAAGATAAGAGAGGCAACCGTCATCCTTCAAAACGGCGTAGTCAACTTTTTTTTGATAAGTGGGTTCTTCGCAACTGCCCAGGCTTGAAATTAAATTAAGGCAACAGGTTTGTAAGGAACTGGGTAAAGTAGCCGTATTAACGAATGGGCAATTCTTATAAACCTGAATTGGAAATTTGTGCGAGCTCAGAAGGTAGCCGAAGCATTTATTCGGCCGGAAGTTCCAGTTGTTTCCTCCCAAAGGATTGGCTTCTGTTGAGACGTAAATCGTATCGTTGGATTTAACGATAATATTTTTGCTGATTAACGTGGTCGTCAGGGGATTGTAAGTTTCAATGCCTTGAGGAATAATCGCTTGGCCGTTTTTGCCTTTGATCTGCCAGCCGGTAATGTCAACTGTTCCGTTTTGCGAAAGAAAGGTGTTAAGCGTCAGCAAAGAAGGAGACAAATTGGTCGGCAGTGTTACAGGACCAAACTTTACTTTGGCAAAATAAGGTGAAATATTAACGGTAAAAGTTCGGCTGGCCGGCGTTGAGTCGGTTATTACTTGAGCCTTGGCTCTGACCAGAAAAGTATATTGTTTGGGGCCAGCCGGGAATTCAACTGTTCTGATTTTTTGGTCCGTAGATTGCCAGCTGGTTTCCAGTCCGACAACTTTTGTTTCAAAAGTTATTAATTCTCCCGTTTTCTTTGGTAAAACCGTGGCGCCGAATTCAAAAGTGACTTTGTTGGTATCAGTGATTATTTGATTTTCCTGCGGCCCGGACTTTATGTCGGTATCAACCAAAATGCCGCCCGAGGTCGGATTCTGTTGAGTTGTATTATTGTTTGGTGTCGCAGTTTTTGGCTTTGACTGGGAAATAGTTTGATTTGATTTTTGAGAAATTTGTTGGACTGTTGAAGTTGAATTTTGCGTTGTCGTCGTCTGTTTTGGTCCGACAAATCCGTGCCAAAGCGAAACCGCTAAAGCCACGACTACTAAGATTAAACCGATTTGCATTATATTAATTTAAACAATAAAATTAAGTTATGTCAAAAGAAAATGAATTAAACTTCGACGTGGCCGTAATCGGTGGCGGGCCGGCAGGCATGATGGCGGCCATTAAGGCAAGTGAACTAGACGCCCGAGTTTTACTTTTGGAAAAAAACGAAACTTTAGGCCGAAAGCTTTTAGTCACGGGACAGGGTCGGAGCAATCTGACTCGCGCCGAGTTTGACGTTAAAATGCTCGCGAAAAGATACGGCCGGGAAGGCGGTTTTCTTTTGTCGGCTTTAACAGCTTTCGGACCGAAAGAAACAATTAATTTTTTTGAAAAAAGAGGACTGAAAACTAAAATTGAAAGAGGCAAAAGGATATTTCCGGAAAGCGATCGGGCAAAAGACGTTTTAGCTCTCTTAATCAGATCTCTGTCCAAAAATAATGTTGAGGTAAAATCAAATGCCAGGGTCCAGCAGTTTTTCATTCAAAAAAACAGGATAGCAAAAATTATACTGCCGGATAACACAAAAATTACGGCTTCAAATTATATTGTGGCTACCGGCGGCTTGTCTTTTCCCGGTACAGGCAGCACGGGCGACGGATACTTATGGCTGGAAAAGCTGGGACACAAAATTGAAAAATTAAGACCGGCCTTGGTTCCCATGAGAATCAAAGAAAAATGGCCGCAATCTGCCCAGGGATTAAGCTTAAAAAACGTTGAATTGACAGTTTTGCAAGATAATAAAAAGCAGGATTCCCGTTTTGGCGAAATGCTGTTCACTCATTTTGGTGTTTCCGGCCCGATTGTTTTGGACTTAAGCTTTAAAGTTGGCGAACTGTTGGACAAGGGCGAAGTGAAATTAAATTTAGATTTGAAGCCGGCTTTAACTTTTGAAGTTTTGGACAGAAGAATCCAGAATGATTTCTCAAAATATCGCGGTAAACTTTTTAAGAATTCTTTGGATGATTTACTGCCGCAAAAAATGATTCCCATTATTATCCAACTGTCCGGTATCGGCCCCGATAAAAAAGTTAATGAAATCAGCCGAGCTGAACGCCATCAATTAGTCAAATTATTTAAAGGATTAGAGATGCAGGTTTCAGGCCTTTTAGGATTTGAAAACGCTATTATCACGGCTGGCGGCGTTTCCTTAAAAGAGATAGACGCCAAAACCATGAAGTCAAAACTTATAGAAAATCTGTTTTTGGCCGGCGAAATTTTAAACATTCACGGCCCGACCGGGGGATATAATCTTCAACAAAGCTGGAGCACCGGGTATTTGGCCGGCCAAAGCGCCGCTATAAGATGCAGAAAATTTTAGTTTCCATTACTACGATTTGGCAAGCCGACTGGCGAAGCCAAATTAAAGAGATAAAAAAAATGGGGCTCAAAGAAATAGCTCTTTTTCCGACTTGCCTCAAAGAAAAAGAAAGAAAAGAAATGTATGATTTGGTTGAAAAAGCTGGCATTAAACAAGTTCCCTTGGTTCATATCAGAAACGATGTATCTTCGGCTGAAATGGATTTTTTGCTGGAAAAATTCAACGTCCAGGCGTTTAACACCCATACCCGTTTTGAATTCCCTTTTCTTTTTAAATACCCGGCCTATTTGAAAAAGATCATTTTTATTGAAAATGTTTCTGAGCCGCTGAATGAAGATGAGATCAGGCAATTCGGCGGTATTTGTTTGGATATCAGCCACTTGGCAAATGATGAAAAAGTTTCTCCGGAAAAATTTAAAAATAATGTCAGTTTGCTTGAAAAATATCCGATTGGTTGCAACCATATCAGTTGTTTGACGTCAGCTACTCATCGCGACGAAATCGGCGATCTGCATTATGATTCCCACCTTTTCCAGGATCTGAGCAATTTTGATTATTTGAAAAACTTTCCCCAAAAATATTTCAGCGATATCCTGGCCATTGAATTAAAGAACAGTTTAAAAGACCAGCTGAAAGCGCGAGATTATATAGACAAAATTATTTGAAAGTGGCAAAATAATCTTAGATTCTTAGGAGGTTGAATAATGAGCATATATCCGCCAAGCGTTGAGGATGAAGGGGGAGTAGAGGTTCCTCACGAACCGACAGAAGAGGAGGTGCTGGATTGCGCTTTTGCCGAACGTGCCGACACAAGATGCCCAGCGGGAAAGAACCGGACAATAAACTGTCGCAATTGTTCTTACCATCCTTGGAGAAGAGTGTTTTCCGAGGTCGGATCAAGATCACCATGAGGCCCAACCTAATTAGGCGGCCTCTTTTTTTAACTCAAAGAAGCTTTGCTTCTTTTCGAACTGCGCCCGCTCTTGAGCGGGCTTGTTGACAAAATGAAGTTGTCGTGCTATTTTATTGTTAGTATCAGCGAAAATATAAATCAAAGGAGTTGGGAAATGAAAAATGACGTGATAAAGATTTTAGGTCAGGAAAAGATAGACCAGATCTGCCGGAAGTTCGGCCTTGATGAAGAAGGAAAAAAGAAGGTTCTGGAGATCATCGACAAGTGGGAAGAAATAGTGAAGACGGCTGGCTTGGGCGCAATAGACGAGAAAATGCATGCAGCAATAGAAATTCTCGGGAACGACCCCAACCGGATGGCTATCATAAGAGCCTTGATACACATCAACGCCGAGTTTATGACCCAGCGACTTGAAATACAAACAGTAGCATCTTAAAAAATGTCGGCGAGTAGCTCAGTCAGGATAGAGCAGGCGCTATCGTCTTTTTATCAGCGCTATCCTTCCATCGATGCTGCCCCGGGCAGCACTTGGCGGGGTTCAAATCCCTCCTCGCCGACCAGCACATTCGGAGGCCCAACCTAAGTAGGCGGCCTCTTTTTCATTGATTTTTTTACGAAATAGATTAGAGTGAAAAAGTAAGGAGGTTTCCAATTAAATAACGTTAGGAGGAAAAGAACATGCCGTATCCGGTTAAGGTTTTTAGCACGAGGGGTTCAGATGTCTTGGCGAGAGAAGTCTGCAAGGCGTTGCAAACCCGTTTACCTAAAGAAATACAGGTAGACGGCTGCCTGAAGCTGGGGAGAAGCCAGGTCGTTCGCTTCAGCAATGAAAATCTTCAGGTGCAGGTGGAGAATGTCCGGGACCATTTCGTTACGGTGATTCACACTCAGGTGCCGCCGGTCAACGAGAGGCTGGTTGAACTCTTCGCGCTTCTCGACGCCCTGAATGGTGCCCAGCCCGCCGACATTCTGGTTGTCTTCCCTTACTATCCCTACGCCAGGTCCGACAAAAAGAATCAGCCCCGCATTTCCACCATGGCCTATCGCCTGGCTCATATCCTGAATCATTCTTTCGGCATCAAGCGCGTTCTGCTGCTCGACCCTCACGACGATCACCTCAAACACTACTTCGATCCCGTAGCCGACGAGATAACCAGCATTTATCTTCTGCTTGATTATCTGGAGAAAAACGTCTTCACTTTCCAGCCGAAGGAAGACAGCGTGCTCGTTTTCCCGGATGAAGGAGCGAGCAAACGCTACAGCGGGTTTGCCAGGCTGCTGCATATTCCCACCGCCTACATTGACAAGGGGAGGCGAGACGATCGGGAAGAGCCGGAGGTTAAGGGCATTATCGGCGACGTCAAAGACAAGTTCTGTCTGATGATCGACGACGAAATTCTGACCGGTAAAACCGCCACCCGAGACGCCAGCAAGATTTTGGAGCAGGGCGGCCGATCGGTTTGGATGCTGGCTCCTCATGCCGTCTTCGCCGACAAAAACATGGCCAAGGCCGACCTGATTCAGAAACTGGAATATTCATCCATCGAGAAGTTCGTTGTCACCAACAGCATACCGAACACCGCTGAAATGATTTCCGGCCGGACGAAATTCGCCGTGTTATGGGTGGAATTCCTGCTGGCCGAAGCCATAAAAAGAACGGTGCTGGGGCAATCAATCACCGAACTGTACGACCCGAAGAATGTCAGTCTGTGCCATTAGCCAAAAAACAATAGGGGAGAGCGAGAAATCGTTCTCCCCACTTTTTTAAAAATAGACAAAATAAACTGAAAATGCCAGAATTAAAGAAATGATTTAC
>JAVHRH010000060.1:0-1924 GCA_036171555.1 Parcubacteria group bacterium
CGTATCTGGTCGTGCTTGGTGCATCAAATTTGGTGTTTTCATATAAATAAGAACGAAACTCATCTCGATTGTACAAGTGATAACACACTACATCTCCGTTTTCTTTTACCACAATGTAGCCTCCCTGCGCTTTTGAAAATCCGTCCCATGGTTTGCTAGGAACCATTCCGAGCGCAATCGCATCCAAAAAGTTTTTTATTTTGTATTCGTAATTTGTGAGCGATAATCCGAATCTTTGTTTCATATTCTCATTTTCGGAAAGCTCTTTGGTCAAATCAGCAACGGTTCTATGGTCATTTGAGAAAAAATTCAAAAGCATTTGAGCAATAAATTCGGGCAATGCCGTATCTATCATTTTCATATTTGATCCAAATTGTTCATTAGAAATACCTACATACTCGAAAGATCCGCCTTGTTCCGATATTTTGCGGACGCGGTCCCGAATTTGTGCTTTTGTTTGAATAGCATTAACTTCCTCAACTTTTCCTCCGAACCCTTTTACTTCATAAATAAAATTTGTTGTTTTACCAGGATTTAACAAAGTGGAAGCTCCTCCAACCATGGATTTTATGGAAAAGCCGAGCATTGGCATCGTTTTTGAAATCCGGTCATAAATAATCGCCACCAAATCGGCTTTCTTTGCGTTACTGGCTTTAACTTTTGTACAAAGCAACTCTTTCATCAACTCTTGTGCTTCGGGTATGTTGAAAGAGCGACTTTTTTCGTTTTTCATTCTCTCAAATATTTTCAAAGTTTTTTCTTTGAGCGAATTAGTGTCAAATTCTTTCAGCAGTTTCCCGTCCTCGTCGGTTATTAAAACCCGTGTTGCCGATTGGGAAATATCATAAATTTTAACCGCTTCGTTCTTTTCTTCTCTGATAATTTTGTGAAAAACAAAAAACTTACCATCGATTATATCGAGATTTTTATCGGCCGCAAAAATTTTTCTTTCCTCTAAAATTTTGAGGAAAGCATAAAATTCCGACCATTCTCCTTTGTTATTTCCTGTTTCCATATTTCCTTAGAGTTTTAACTATTTCTTCGGCCACGGCTTGAATTGCCGGAACTGCGACGGAATTTCCGAGCTGTTTCATTGCCTGCACGCTTGAAAGAGTTGGTGGAAATTCAAACCAATCAGGGAAGCCCTGCATTTTCAATCCCTCTTTTGGTCCAAGTTGAACAATTTTTCCGTCAACTCGATAAGCATCCCAATTTCTACGATCAGTTATTTTGCTTCCACGCCCTCCGACACGCAATGTATATCCAATTTCCTTATCACACTTTCCATTGAAGATATCTGACAAGGTGTATTTTAATTCTTTTACTGGTTCAGGGAATTTGAAATCTATCGAAGTGTCTTTAAAACCAACCATGAAAAGACGAGGGCGATGTTGAGGCAATCCAAAATCGGAAGCCCTTACAATTTGTGGAAAGAATGAATACCCTAATTCTTTCGTGATAATTCTTTCTATGGTTTTAAATGTTTTGCCATCATCGTGATTATACAAACCGCGTACATTTTCCAGAAAAAAAGCCGAAGGATTTTTTTCTTTTATGATCTTTACAATATCAAAAAACAAAGTTCCGCGAGTTTCGCTAAATCCCTTCTTAAATCCAGCTTGAGAAAATGGCTGACAAGGAAATCCAGCGGTTAAAATGTCAAAATCGGGTATATTTTTTGGATTAACTTTTGTAATATCGCCAATAAAATTTCCAGAATCAAACATTTCGGGAGAAATTTTATAAAGGTTGTGCCTGTATGTTTTTTGAGCAGGTCCATCCCATTCCGATACAAAGACACATTCTTCTCCCGCATTATGAAATGCGATATGGAAACCACCAATTACAGCAAATAAATCTATAAATCGCAAAATATCGTTTCCTTTTTTGTTTTTTGGCGAATCTTGACTCAAACCTTTTTCAT
>JAVHRH010000061.1:0-1894 GCA_036171555.1 Parcubacteria group bacterium
GGGGCGAAGCCGGAGAAATTGCGGAAAAAATCAAAAAAGTCCTGCGGGATAAAAACGGAGTTATTGACGATGAAACCCGAAAGGAAATTTCCAAAGAACTGGGAGATGTTTTGTGGTATTTTTCCCAACTAGCCACTGAATTAAAACTTTCTTTGGAAGAGATCGCTTCTTTAAACATTGAGAAACTCCAGTCTCGCAAAGATCGCGGCCAGCTCCACGGCAGCGGCGACAATCGTTAGTTAATATTAGTCTCTACATTAGACCTGGAGATCTACTGTTAGTATTAGATGAGATATTCACCCCTAAGTCCAATTGATTGGACTTAGGGGTGAAATAAGTTATAATTATTTTAAATTATGGTGAGAATCAATAAGCGGGGCATAACCGAAGAATTAGATAAAAAGATTTTAGATATTTTTTCGGAAAAAATTAAACAGATAAAGAACGCAAAAGAGCTAAACGCTTTTTTATCTGGATTCTTGACCGCCGATGAGCAAATAATGATAAAAAAGCGTTTAGGCATTTCTATTTTGTTAAAAGAGGGCAAAAGGAAAAAGCATATCAGCGAGATTTTAGACGTTTCCCGAACTACCATTAATTTTATTCAAAAAAACAAAACAAGAAAATAAAACTAAGTCCAATTAATTGGACTTAGGAATATGCAGTTGATCAGCTCAAAGAATCAATTGATAACTATTAATGAATTTCAAAGAGAAAGTTTTAAAAATCGTCGCAAAGATCCCCAAGGGAAAAGTTTCAACTTATAAAGATGTAGCGCGGAAGGCGGGTGAATCAAAGGCCTATCGGGCTGTGGGGAATATTTTGAACAAAAATTATAACCCGAAAATCCCGTGCCATCGGGTTATCCGTTCTGACGGCAAACTCGGCGGTTATAACCGCGGCGTGAAACAAAAGAAAATTCTTTTAGAAAAAGAAGGAGTAATTTAGCAAATGTCGAAAAATAAAATTTTCGGGCTTTACCAAAAACTAAGAAAAAAATACGGCCATCCCAATGGGCAGTGGATTTTGTGGTGTAAAAGGCCGAAAACGGATAAGGAAAGAGAAGAAGTTATTATCGGAGCGATTTTGACCCAGCGGGCCAATTGGAAAAACGCGGAACTGGCGATGGCTAATTTAAAAAAGACAAAGATAAATTCCCTGAAAGATATTTATAAACTGGGCTTGAAAAATAAAAATAAATTAGCCCTGCTTATCAGGCCATCGGGATTTTATCGGCAGAAAGCCGGTTATCTTTTCGGTTTGGCAAAATTCATTCTGGGAAATTACGGAAATTTGAAGGGGCTGAAAAAGAAAGAATTGCTCAAATTGAGGGAAGAATTGTTAAACTTAAAGGGCATCGGCCCGGAAACCTGCGACAGCATTTTGCTTTACGGCTTGGAAAAACCGGCTTTTGTCATTGACGAATATACCAGGCGGTTTGCCGGGAAAAACCGGCTGACGGCCAATTATGACTATTATTTTCTCCAGAAATTATTTGAAAATAATCTTAAAAAAGATTTCCGTTTATATCAGGATTTTCACGCTTTAATCGTGATTGACGGCAAAAATAATAAATTAAATATTTTATGATTCAACTTCAAGCCGCCAAAAATAATAAAATTACTCCCGAAATGCTTTTAGTGGCCAGACAGGAAAGAGTTAAATCCGAAGAGATAAGAAGGCGGATTAAACAAGGATTTATTGTTATCCCAGCTAATAAGAATCATAAAAATCTAAAACCGATTGGAATCGGCAAGGGCTTGAAAGTAAAGATTAACGCCAATATCGGTACTTCGTCGGTAAAATCTGATTTAAAAACCGAATTAAAGAAATTACGGGTGGCTTTGGAAGCGGGCGCGGACACGATAATGGATTTAAGTACCGGCGGGAATCT
>JAVHRH010000062.1:0-1854 GCA_036171555.1 Parcubacteria group bacterium
CTTTAAAGCATTTTGAATCTTTCAAACCAAGTTTTGCTACTCTTTCAGAGGAAAAAGTTGAAAGCGATTATATTGTCCAAACCCAAAATACAAATTATCAAAAAGACCCCCGCTGGATTGATGAAGCTCAAAGACCGGATTTTATTAAAGATCAGGAATTAAAATTTTTACGACCTTATCAACTTTCAGCCATTCATGCCCTGCAGGGATCGGCGAAAAAAGGCAATGACCGCTATCTTTTTGAAATGGCAACCGGCACAGGCAAAACTCTTATTGCTGGCGGAATAATTAAGCTATTTTTGAAAAGCGGAAACGCCAAAAGGATTTTGTTTTTAGTTGATCGCTTGGAATTAGAAGATCAAGCGTGGAAAAATTTCGTTCGTTTTCTCAAAAATGACTTTACTTGCGTAATTTACAAAGAAAACAAAGACGATTGGAGAAAAGCGGAAATTGTCGTTTCAACTGTTCAAAGTTTGTCGTTCAACAACAAATATAAAAAACTTTTTTCGCCGACAGATTTTGACATGATAATTTCCGATGAAGCCCACCGTTCAATTGGCGGAAATAGCCGAGCAGTTTTTGAGTATTTTGTCGGGTATAAATTAGGACTTACCGCCACGCCAAAAGATTATCTCAAGAATATTGACCCGCAAAAAGTCAGCGAGAAAGACCCTCGCGCTTGGGAACGCCGTCAGCTTTTGGATACTTATACCACTTTCGGTTGTCCTTCCGGCGAGTCGACTTTCCGATACAGCCTGCTTGACGGCGTAAAAGACGGCTATCTTGTTAATCCAATTGTTGCCGACGCTAGAACAGAAATCACCACCGAACTTTTGTCAGAAAAAGGTTATTCTTTAATGGTAGAAAACGAAGAAGGAATTGAAGAAGAACAAACCTTTTTCCAAAAAGATTTTGAGCGGAAATTTTTCTCCGATAAAACAAATCAGATTTTTTGCAAGACATTTTTAGAAAATGCGATTAAAGACCCGATTAGCGGAGAAATTGGAAAAAGTATTATTTTTTGCGTCAGTCAAAATCATGCTTCAAAAATAACGCAAACCCTAAATCAATTTGCCAGCCAACTTTGGCCCGACAAATATAATTCCGATTTTGCCGTACAGGTTACTTCAAATATTCCAGACTCTCAACAATTTACTATCAATTACGCAAACAACAATCTAAACGGACAAACAAAATGGCTGGCGGGCTATAAATCCAGCAAGACAAGGGTTTGCGTAACTGTCGGCATGATGACGACTGGCTACGATTGCCAAGATATAATGAATCTTTGCCTTATGCGTCCGATTTTTTCGCCGACTGATTTTATCCAAATTAAAGGACGCGGAACGAGAAAATATACTTTTAGTTATAAAGACGCGGACGGCGAAACGGCAAAAATAGAAAAAGACACTTTCAAACTTTTTGATTACTTCGCTAACTGCGAATATTTTGAGGAAAAATATAATTATGACCAAGTTTTGAAGCTTGCAATCAAAATTGGAACGGGAACAGGCGGCGACGAGGGCGTAGATATTGATGAAGTAAATATTTTCAATCCAGACCCGCTCAAAACTTTTTCAGAAAAAGCCATTGGTCTTGCCGGAATGAAAGTTGACTGGAAGTTTTTTGATAAATTTGAATCGGTTGTTAAAAATGACCCGATTGTTAAACAAAAATACGATCAAGGTGATGTTAAGGGAGCGGAAGAATATGTTAAAACCGAAATTTTTGAAAAACCGGAAGATTATTTCAATTTGGATAAATTGCGAAAATCAGTCAAAGCTGATCGCCGAATTACACTTAAAGAATTTATTGAAAAAATCTTTGGCGGCATAGCCAAATTCAAATCAAAAG
>JAVHRH010000063.1:0-1838 GCA_036171555.1 Parcubacteria group bacterium
CCTCCTCTTTCTTCAACAAAATCAATTTCTTTTTTATCATAAGTCCGCCAAAAATAATTATTGGATGAAATCTCCAGATATGCCTGTTTTTTTATTCTCTCGGAAATAACATAATTTTCCCAAAGCATACCAATGTCATTGCGAAGCGATAGAGGATTAAAGTTATTAATCAAGGTATTGCGAATGCCGTTGTCATAAAAATAATAACGCGGGTTCTTGCTGATTTCTTTCCTTAAATTGCGGCTAAAGCCGGTTATTTTGTAAACAGCAAAAACTTTTTCCAGCAAATCAAGATATCGTTCCGCCGTGTTTTTGCTCATCGAAAGCTGGCTTCCCAATTCGGCATAAGAAACCTCTTGTCCTATCTGAAAAGCCAAAAGTTGCAAAAGACGGACAATTTTTTCTGAATACCTTAGTCCATCCATCTCAAGGATGTCTTTATATAAATAAGAAGATACAATTTCTTTCAGATATTTTTCTCGGTCGCGATCGCTGGTAGCTGTTACCGCCTCCGGATATGAGCCATAAATTAGTCGCGTCTCCAAATTTGCCTCTGTCTCATGGCGTTTTTCGATTTGGGATATTTCCATTTGCGCCAAAGGAAAAAGTTTCAGAGTGTATTTTCTGCCGGTTAAGGGTTCGCCGATTTGGCCGGCTAATTCAAACGAAGAAGAACCGGTGGCAATAATTTTAATCCCCTTAATATGGTCAATGATTAATTTTAAATTGAGGCCAATGTTTTTAATTTTTTGCGCCTCGTCAATTGCCAAAAAGTTGTTTTCGCCAACAAAGCTTTTGAGTTTTTCTATTGACTGACTGCTTAAATAATTTTGGACTGTGATATCTTCTCCGCTAACCAACAAATAACTTTCTTTTGTTTTTTCTATAAATTTGTTAAGCAGAGTTGTTTTGCCGCAACGCCTCGGGCCATAAATAATCACCGCCTTGTTGGCGCAAGGAGTTTTTTTAAATTTTCTAATTGTTTTTGAGGAATATACATATTGAAAATACGGTCATTCTATTAACTGTATTATATAAAATTCAGTCAGTCGTTGTCCATAATCATCTGTGGATAAAATAACTCGCCGCCGAAGAAATTTTCGGCAAAGCAAAAACCCCGAAAAAGACTATTGAAAAAATTAAGCCTATTTTAATTTTCTGATATTTATTGAAATTCATAGATATTTGTTGAAATTAATTGTTATAATATGGCCGCCGCCTGTGTATAACATTCATTGACTTTTAATTTTAGGCGGGTATAATAAGATTATACATATGGAAAAGCACTTCGTAAGGGCGCGTCCCTACGCGGTGCTTTTTCTTTTTGCCAGCTTTTCTTTTAGCGTATCCATATATACCATTTTGTCTTTTGCTGATTTTCTTAAAAGCGACGAACATGTTTTTCGGTGGGGACTCAAAACCGCTAAGAGTTTTTTATTGTCGTATAGATAACGCGCCAGCGAATAAAAATCGCCGTCGCTCGTGACAAGAACTGCCTTGTCGTAATTCGGATAATCAATCATCGCTTGGAGCACAAGGTCGGCGTCAACATTTCCTTTTACTCCGTGGTCGCCGTTTGGCAATACCGGCTTGAATTTCAACACAAAACCGGCTTTTTGCAGTTCATCATAAATATCGTTATGTTCCGGCATAAACCCAATAAAAAGATATGCTTGGACCACGCGATATTTATGCCGCAAATACGCACGAAAATATGACCAATCAATTTCCCAGCCCAAATCCCGCCTCGTGCCCTTATAGACATTCTGGCTATCAATATACGCAAAATTATTTTCTTTTTTAATCATTTATATTTTTAGAATATTTAAAGCCGCCCA
>JAVHRH010000064.1:0-1836 GCA_036171555.1 Parcubacteria group bacterium
TGGCGAATAGGCGAGAAGATGTAGGCGATACGATTTCCGGTTCTATTTTTGAAGAATTTAGAAAAAATAATGAGGGACAATACATCGTTATTGAAGCGATAGAAAAATTGATAAAAGATACACCGGCAAAATATGTAGTTTTATCTTATAACAATAATGGCAGGGCTACTTTTGAAGCGATAAAGGATATATTGAAGAGTTTAAAGAAAAAAATTTCTATTTTTGAAATGGATTACAGAAAGAATGTAATGGCTACAATAACTCGGACGACAAACGAATGGATTAATGATTCTAACGGCAAAAATAAAGAATACTTATTTTTGATACATAAAAACGGAAAAACAGAAACCATGCCAGAAATTAAAGTTGAAAAAATTGATATTCGGAATTTAGCACCAGTGAATCAACAAAGATTAGTTTTTTGATTAATTGGGGAAAATAAAGAGGGATAGAGTATATCCGCTACCCCTCTTTACTGTGGTACAATCAAATCAGCTTACCAGCCGTATGATTTCCCCTGCGTGTTGTATTTCGGTTTAAGTCTCTGGATTTCTGACGCTTCTAAGTCCTCAGCTTCTTTTTTAGTCGTGCAAACACGATAACCAAAATGAGAAACATCGGGCCAATTATCTTGGCGTAGATGATCCAAAAGACGGCTACGAATACTCACGCCATCACCTTTGGCCCTGCCGACATAATGGGTGGTTAGTACATTATTTGCGTTTACATAACCACAATAATACACACCCATTTCTTCGGAGGCATTGTTGGTTACCGATACTTTGTTGTATTGGTAATGTCCCTGATAGTCGTATACCATAGTCGTTCCCTTGGTTAAATTTATTATTAACAAAGCGTCCGCCAACCGACCTTTACATTTGGTTTTCACTTTGCTATTATAAGTTTAGCAAAATGATAAGTGCTTGTCAAATCATTTTGAAAGGTGTATCATAACAATATGAAAACATCAGAGGATAAAAACAAATTTATAGGCCAAAAAATAAGAGAAGCTAGAGAAGCCGCCGAAAAATCTCAAAAAGATTTGGCGGACGCTCTTGGTTTTGAATCGGCCACGGCTATTTCGTTAATTGAGTCTGGCGAACGGAAAGCAAAGATTGAAGATTTAGAAAAAATGGCTGAATTTTTACGCAGAGATATAAAATTTTTTCTTGGGATAGAAGAAAAGGCCGATATTCGTTTTGCACTTCGGGCTGATAAAGATTTATCAAAGAAAGAACAAGACGAAATTTTAAGGTTTATTGATTTTGTTAAAAAGGAAAAAGATGGAAGAACAAAATAACAAACCAAGAATTGGGTTTGCTAGACAAACTGCGAGAAAATTATTAACGGATGTCGGAATAAAAAGTCCGCCTGTTTTAATTAGAGATATTATAAACCATATTAAGAAAGAAAAGGATTTGTCGATTTATCCTTGGGCTTTTGGTAATGATACTGACGGCATACAAATTACCGAGGGCGACACAGCAACAATCGGGTATAACAAAACTCAACATCCACACAGACAACGTTTTACAGTTGCTCACGAAATCGGCCATTTACTTTTAGGACATACAGGGGAAAATTTTGTTTTAGATTTGAATAGCAGAAAACCGGAAGAAATTGAAGCAAATCAATTTGCCGCAGAGTTGTTAATGCCGCTGGAAATGCTGAAAAAAGATTTTCAAAATGGAAAGAAAAACGCAAAAGATATTGCAAAAGCGTATAATGTTAGCGAGGAAGCAGTTTGGTGGCGATTGTATGATTGTAAATTAATTACCAAAATCTGAAAGCGGCGTGCCAACTTCGTTGGCACGAAAAATTGCGGCGGCGGAAAAG
>JAVHRH010000065.1:0-8958 GCA_036171555.1 Parcubacteria group bacterium
ACCATCGCCAGGCTGCTTTCCTTAAAAGCCGACCTGTCTAATATCGGACCGGCGGTTAATCTGGTCGTCGCTCAAAGGTTAGTAAGAAAAATTTGTTCCCGCTGCGCCGGCTCAAAAACGGTTGACGCCCAAATTTTAGCCCAATTAAAAAAAGAATTAAGAAATTTGCCCAAAAACATAAAAATACCCGCCTTAGGGCCGGAACTTAAAGTCCCTCAAGCTAAAGGTTGCTCTTTTTGCAACCAAACCGGCTATCGCGGCAGAGTCGGTCTTTTTGAGGCTTTTTTGGTTGATGACGAAATGGAAAAAATTATTTTAAAAAATCCTCCTTTGGGTGTTTTGCGCGAAGAAGCAATCAAAAAAGGGATGATTACTATGTATCAAGACGGTTTAATTAAAATTTTGGAGGGCAAAACTACCTTAGAAGAAGTTGAGAGGGTGACAGGCAATGAATAAAAAAACAATCTCGGTGCTGGGGGCAACTTGAGTACTAGGGACTAAGCTTAGAATCTTACTGAGGATTAGTCGAGCCGAAGCCAGACTGTCCTAACTAAGCAAGACTCCGACCCCCAACACCGAGATTGTTTTTAAACTTTTGTCTTTTCTAATCTTTAGAGTATAACAAATAATGAAACTTTTGTCAAGCCCACTGCTTATCGCCTTCGTCTCTTCTCTTTTTGCTTTATCTGCCGGGGCTCTAGAATCATCGGTTGTTATCAATGAAATCGCCTGGATGGGGACAACTAATTCGGCGAATGACGAGTGGATCGAACTGTATAACCCAACCGATACGGCTGTTAATCTCGACAACTGGACCCTGAAGTCAACTGATGATAATTTAAAAATCAACCTCAAGGGGACAATCGCGGCCAAAGGATTTTTTCTCTTGGAAAGAACTGACGACAGCAGCGTACCTGATGTTGCGGCTGACCTGATTTATACCGGCGCTTTAAACAATCAGGGCACGAATCTGAAACTTTTTGACAGCAACAACAAACTGATAGACGAAGTTGATGACAGTTCCGGTTGGCTAGGCGGCGACAACGAAACAAAGCAAACTGCGGAAAGAAAGATTGACGCCAGTTGGCAAACTAGCCAAAATCCCGGCGGCACGCCGAAAAAAGAGAATGGTGTTTTAAATAAAATCGAAACTCAATCAATTCCAACTCCGACAACTTCTCAAGTTCAAACGATTATTCCGGAAGAAAAAACAGTTTATCCTTCAGGTATTGTTATTAATGAAATCTTACCTTCGCCCGCAGGTCCGGATGAAACTAATGAATGGATTGAAATTTTTAACCAAAACAATTTTAGCGTGGACTTGTCTAATTGGCGAATTTTTGATATGGTAGGTAGCGTAAAAACCTATGTTTTTCCGACCGGAACCAAGATTCTGCCGGAAAATTATTTAGTCCTCGCCAGGCCTGTCAGTAAAATCGTTCTTAACAATGACGCTGACGGCTTAAAGCTTTGCCTGCCAGACGGCCAAACAATAGATGAAGTTGTTTATGAAAAAGCGCCATTGGGCAAATCTTATAACCGAACCGAAAATAATAATTGGGTTTGGAGTTCTTCTTTGACGCCAGGACTTAAGAATATTGTGGAGACAAAAGCAACGTTAGTTACCGTAAAAGAAACTTCCGAAACCGATAAAACGGAGGCAAATGGGCTGGCGGACATAAGCCAAACCCTAGAGCCTGTTTTAACTGAGAATTCGCCCCAATCTTTCCCCGTTATTTTAATTGCCGCTTTAACTGTAGCTATTTTTTCCGGATTTATTATTCTGATTTTAAAGAATAAGACCAGAAAAAAATAATTTTTAACTCTTAATTTTATTAGACATGTCAGGCCACAGCCACGCCAAAACCATCCGGCACCAAAAAAATATTACTGATCAAAAACGGGGCCAATTTTTTTCCAAAATGGCTCAAGTGATTTCGATTGCCGTCAAACAGGGCGGGTCCAATCCGGAAACTAATTACAAACTGAAAGTGGCTTTTGAAAAGGCTAAGGAGTTTAACATGCCGAAAGAAAACGTTGAAAGGGCGGTCAAACAAGCTCTGGGAGGAATTGAAGGAGCCAATCTGGAAGAGGTTATCTTTGAAGTGTTCGGACCCGGCGGCATAGCTATTATCATTGAAGCGATTACTGATAATAAAAATCGGACATTGGGAGAAATTAAGCAAATCTTAAACCAACATGGCGGAAAATTAGCCAACGAAGGTTCGGTTAAATGGCTTTTTGAGAGAAAAGCTTGTTTAACGATAAATCTTAGCGAACAAACTACCGCCGCTAGCCGCGAAGAATTGGAAATGAAAGCCATCGAGTCTGGCGCCGAAGATATCGATTGGCAAGAAGATTCTCTAGATGTTTATACTAAACCCGAAGACCTGGAAAAAACTAAAAAAGACTTAGAGGCAAAAGGAATAAAAGTTAGTTCTACTTCTCTCGACTGGGCCGCCAAAGAAGAAGTTGCTTTGGATGAAGCAGGAAAAGCTTCCTGTCAAAAACTTTTTGAAACATTGGACGACAATGAAGCTGTCCAAGGAGTTTATAGTAATTTAAAACCATAACATGGCCAAGGAATCATTAATCAGAAAAAAAGCCATAACAATTCTGGAAAAAGAGAAATGGGTTGTCTGGTGGCCGGCCAAAGTCAAATTTAAGCAATCTGACATTTTCGGCGTTTTTGACTTGATTTGCTGGAAACAAAAAATAGATAACCTGAGAATGATTCAATTAACCACTCTTTCTAATTTGTCCAGCCGAAGGAAAAAAATCCAAAGTTTTTTTCTGGACAATAAAATAAACTGCCGTAATGCCAGAAGCATCAAAACAGAAATTTGGGCCTGGGGAGCTAAAAACAAAACTTTTAAAATAGAAAGCGTCTAACGCGCTTCATTCGGCTTCGCCTCACTCGCTGTGCGAAGAAGATCGTTTCGATCTTCTTCTTTCGTTTCGGCTGTGGCCTCAACCATTGACAGGTTTTCAATAATAAATATAATATGGCTATTAACCAATTACTTTCCGCTGGCTGCGGGAAGGAAAGGTCGAACTAAAATAGAAATTAAAAACAACTATTATGGAAATAAAGCCATTTATTAATCTCGAAGGCGAAGAAGAAGCTCCGAAAGAAGAAGAAACGGAAGAAAAGGAAGAAACGGAAACAGCCGCTGAGTAAAAAATATCCTCCCCCACCAGTACTGGTGGGGGAGGTTTAGTTTACGAAATACGACAAATTTTTCTTTTGCCTATCTGAACAATCAATCCCGAACTGATATCAATTATTTTTTGCCAATCGTCTTGAATTCTTCCGGCTATTTTGACGCCTCGCTGTAAAATCAATCTTTTGGCTTCCGACTTGGAATTAACCAGCCCGGTTTTTACCAATAAGTCCAAAATGTTTAATGTTTTTTCTCGGACGGTGACAACCGGCACATTTGACGGCAGTTTATTTTCTTTAAAAACTTTATTAAATTCCTTCTCCGCCCTTAAGGCATTCTCTTCTCCGTAATATATCTTCACAATTTCCTTGGCCAATTTAGCTTTCGCATCTCTGGGATTTATTTTATCGGATTTAAGGTCTTTTTCTATTTCAGCTATTTTTGACAAGGGAAACCGAGTTGCCAACTTAAAATAACTTATAATTAATTCGTCTCTCATCGACATGATCTTTCCGTACTGTTCATCAGAAGAATCGGCAATATTAATTACGTTCCCCCAGCTTTTGCTCATTTTTCTTCCGTCCGTTCCCTCAAGAAAAGGAGTGGTTACAACAAATTTTTCTTTTTTCTTATAAGTCTCAACTAAAGTCCGCCCAATAAGCATATTAAAAACCTGGTCTCTCCCGCCGACTTCCATGTCAACATTCATTGCGACCGAGTCATATCCTTGGTAAAGTGGATATAAAAATTCATGAAGACCGATTGCTTTTTTCTCTTTCAGCCTTTTTTGAAACAGATCTCTTTCAATCATCTGTTGAACAGTAAAACAACCGGCCAATTCTAAAACGTCTTTGTTTGTTAATTTGTCTAACCACCGGCTATTAAATCTAATCTCGCAAGGGTTGTCTTTAGAAGAAAAATCCAGAATTTTTGCCGCTTGCTTTTTATAATTTTTGGCGTTTTCTGAAACTTGCTTTTCGGAAAGTCTCGGACGCATCGCGTTTTTATCCGAGGGATCGCCGATACGAGCCGTGAAGTCGCCAATCAAAAGAATTATTTTATGACCCAGAGATTGGAATTCTCTCAACTTCCATAAAGAAACTGCGTTGCCGAGGTGGATATTGGGATTAGTGGGATCAATGCCATTATAAATCGTCAGCTTTTTACCGGAGAATAAAGCTTTTTTTAACGATTCACGAGAAGGATAGATGTTTTCTACGTTTCTATCTAAAACTTCTGCGACTTTTTTAGGATTAGTATTAATTGGCATATCTTCTTTTTTATCATAAAATGAAAAAATAGAAATGTAAAATATGAGACAAAGACAGTATCACCGAAAGATATTCAAACATAGTAAAACAAGGAGGGTTGTTGGCCTTTTGCTGAAGACCTTATTTTTTTGTTTTTCTCTGATTATTTTCGGCTCTCTGGCGATATTTATTTATTACGCTAAAGATTTGCCGCGACCGGAGATATTCACGGAAAAACAATTTACCCAGTCAACCAAAATTTATGACCGCAGCGGCCAAGTCCTGCTTTACGAAATCTACGGCGAAGAAAACAGAACCTTAGTTTCTTTAGATAGAATTCCCGAATATTTAAAACAGGCGGTGATTGCTACCGAAGATGCTAATTTTTATCAGCATTTTGGCATAGACCTAAAGGGCATCTTCAGGTCTCTTTTAATCAACTTCAAACTCAAAGAAGCGGTCTATGGAGGCTCGACCATCCCCCAGCAGTTAATCAGATCGACTTTCTTCTCGACTGAAAAAACTGCTCAAAGAAAAATCAGGGAAATAATTCTGGCCATTGAATTGGACCGACGCTATTCTAAAGATCAAATCTTGGAATGGTATTTGAACCAAGTGCCTTTCGGTCAAAATGCTTATGGAGCGGAAGCGGCCAGCCAAACTTATTTTAATAAATCAGTTTCGGAGATATCTTTACCGGAAGCGGCAGTTTTGGCGGCCTTAATTCAGGCGCCTAGCCGGCTTTCTCCCTTCGGGCCCAATAAGGATGAACTGTTGGCCAGAAAAGATTATGTTTTAGACAGATTAGCCAACCAAGGATTTTTGTCTCAAACAGCGGCGGAAGACGCTAAACGACAAACGATAAGTTTTACGGAAACGCCGGTTCAAATTAAAGCTCCCTATTTTACTCTTTGGGTTCAGCAGCAATTAGCCGATACTTATGGCGATGATTTTTTAAGGACTCAGGGGTTAAAGGTTTATACCTCCCTGGACTGGTCTCTCCAGACAGCTGCCGAAACGGCTCTTAAAGAAGGCGTTGAAAGAAATAAAGTTTATAATGCTTACAACGGCGGCATTGTGGCGATTTCCCCTAAAACCGGCGAAGTTTTGGCCATGAGCGTGGGTTCCGGCGACTATTATGCCCCATCTTACCCTGAAGGCTGCATTGAAGGGCAAACCTGCCTGTTTGAAGCAAAATTTAACGTGGTCACGGGGACTCAAAAAAGCCCTGGCCGGCAGCCTGGTTCCACGTTTAAACCTTTTATTTATGCTACGGCTTTTGAAAAAGGATATAATGACACAACCCAAGTGCTGGATGCGGCCACGGATTTTGGCGTCTGGGGCAACAAAAATTACCTGCCGCAAAACTATGACGGTAAGTTTCGCGGCTGGGTTACTTTGAGACAAGCGCTGTCCCAGTCTTTAAACGTTCCTTCAATTAAGGTGCTTTATTTGGCTGGAACTCAAAACAAAACAGATAAACTGGATATTAATAATTTCGTCGGCCAAGAGAATGTTTTGCTGCAGGGGCTTAAGTCCAGTTTAAAAACCGCCCAGGACATGGGAATTACTACCTTGGACAGGCCTTTGTCTGATTACGGTCCGGCGCTGGTTTTGGGCGGCGGTGAAGTTAATCTTTTGGAAATGACTTCGGCTTTTGGCGTTTTTGCCAACCAAGGATCCAGAATCCCGCCGGTCGCTATTTTAAAAATCGAGGATTCCCAAGGTAACATTGTTTACCAAAACAAAAAAGAACCCCAAAAGGTTCTGCCCGAGAACGCCGTTAACTTAATTAACAGTATCTTGTCAGATAATGACGCCAGAACTCCGATGTTCGGACCAAGGTCGCATTTATATTTTGACAATTACCAAGTGGCGGCCAAGACCGGTACGACTGACGACTTTCGGGATTGTTGGACAATCGGCTACACTCCTTCAATCGCCGTCGGAGTTTGGACGGGAAACAACGACAATACTCCGATGATCCGGAGGCAGCCGGCGGCCACGGTTGCGGGGCCTATTTTCCATCAGTTTTTAGCTGAAGTTTTGCCTCAGCTGCCGCCAGAAAATTTTATTGCGCCGGCCACTTCTACACTGCCTTAATCGGCATAACTAAATAAAGATAGGTTTCATCCCCGGCCGGCCTAATGACGCCGGCTTTTTCTGAACTGTTTAATTCCAGAGATATCTCCGCTTCTTTTCCCTGAGAGGCGGCCAAATTTAACAAACCATCCAATAAGAACCGATGGTTAAAAGATATCTCGCATGGCTTCCCCTCAACCTGACCGGTCAAAAAGCTTTGGTACTCTCCGACGTCTTGGCTTTGGCTAGAGAGGTCAACACGATTTTTCTTCGGGTCAATCCGCACCTTAATTTCGTTCATTTTGCCGCTGAAAAGAGAAGCCAGTTTAATTTGATTGATAAATTCGTTTTGGGAAAGAATAACCTTGGTTTCATATTTTAACGGAATAATTTCTTGATAGTTAGGGTAGTCCCCCTCAATCAGTCTCGAAATAAGCTGAATTTGGGGGTGAGACGTTTCCTTGAAGCTTGTTTCAAAAAGAATTTGATTGGGTGAAAAATAAATCGTCAGGTCCTCTTCTTTCTCGCCAAAAATATTAATAACCTCCTTAGCTGCTCTTTGCGGCAAGATAAAAGAATAGTCTTTAGAAATAGTTGTTAAGGGAGACCCCAAGAAAAGTTTTTTCTCTCCCAGCCTGAAACTGTCGGTCGCCACCATAGTAATCAGGTTTTTTTGAAAAAGGAAATAAACGCCGGAAATTTCCGGCTTAGCCGAAGAAGGACTGGCTATGTCAACAATTTGGGACAGACTCTGGCAGAATTTTTTTCCTTGGATGGAAACTTTTTCTTCAGTAGAAATTTTAGGAAGAAGCGGAAAGTCTTCCGGGTTATACCCCTTAATGCTGGTCTGATGATTTTCGCATTCTATCTGCAAAGACAAATCTTTTATCTCTAAATCAACCTGCTTGTTGGGTAAAAAATTAATAAAACTGGAAAAGACTCGCGCGGGAACGGCAATCTTCTCTTCTTTTTCCGTTTTAGCTAAAGACCACCACTTGATACCAATTTCGAGGTCAGTGCTGATCAGGCTGAGGAAATTTTTCTCCGTGGCGAGCAGAATGTTATTTAAAATCGGCAAATTTAAAGACTTGGCCGAGATTCTTTCGACTATACTCACCCCTTCTTTTAATTTATCTTTTAAAATCGTCGTTTTCATGTCGTTTTCATAATAAGTTAATATTTAAATTCTTTTATTGCTATTAAGGGTTGATTTAAAGTTTTAAATTAATCTTATTTTTATTGGGAGTTAACAGGGTTTTATAATAATAAAGAAAAGTTTAAAAGGTCTGGATATTTAAATTTTGTTTTTTTCTGCCCAAATTATCCACTGAAAATCCTTTGTTTTATCAGATTTATTTCATTAACTAAATTTTCATTGTTCTCCAGTTCTTTCACAATTTTTTCACAGGCATGGATGGCCGTGGTGTGATCTTTGCCGCCGAATTTACGGCCGATAAAAGGATAGGAACTTTTTAATTCCTCCCTTAATAAATACATAGCTATCTGGCGGGGCCTGACTATTTCTTTTTTTCTGGAGGCAGAAATAATGTCTTTTTCTTTCATGTCGTAGAATTCAACCACCGCTTCAATAATTTTTTTTGGGCTGGCTATTTTGCTGGGAGACAATAAAACAGTTCGGAGAAGGGACTTGGCGGTTTCCAAAGTAGGCATTTGACTGTTCATTTTTTGGCAGGCGGCCAGTCTGTTTAAAGCTCCTTCCAGCTCCCTGATATTCCGTTGGATATTGGTGGCAATATGGCCTAACACTTCGTCGGGAAAATTCAGTCCTTTTTCTTGGCTTTTCATTTTTAAAATAGCCAGCCTGGTTTCATAGTCGGGAAAACCGATGTCGCCGATCATGCCGCCCTCAAAACGCGACCTTAACCTCTCGGCCAAAGCGGGGATGGCTTTGGGAGATCGGTCGGAAGAAAGAATGATCTGTTTATTGTCTTCGTACAAACTGTTAAAAGTATGGAAAAATTCTTCTTGGGTTTTTTCTTTGCCGGCCAAAAATTGGACATCGTCTAAAATTAAAACGTCAATCGCGCGATATTTGGCTTTGAAATTTTCAACATCATGATTTCTGATAGAAGAGACAACGCCGGCGGTGAACTTTTCGGCCGGAATATATTTTACTTTTTTAGTCGGAATATTTTTAACAACTTCATTGCCGATGGACTGCAAAAGATGAGTTTTCCCGACGCCGACGCCCCCATAGATAAAAAGAGGGTTGTAAACAAAGCCCGGCTTTTTAGCCACGGCCACGGCCGCAGCATGAGCTAATTCATTGAAAGGTCCGACGATAAAGTTCTCAAAAGTATATCTAGGATTTAAGTTAGTTTCCTTATCAATCTTTAACTCTTCGAACTCTAATTGGCCGGCGTCAACAACTTGGGCCGAACTTCTTTTAAAAATCTTTAAGTCGGATTTTCCAACGACATATTTTATTTCTTTAATTTCTC
>JAVHRH010000066.1:0-8893 GCA_036171555.1 Parcubacteria group bacterium
AATGGCTAAGCAGCGGCGATCCCGTTGCTTATTACAGCCGGCCTGACCGAATTATTGTCGGGCGAATAACCTCCGGTAACGGCACTTTCTTTACCCTCCGCGGTAAGGACAGATCAGGCGTAAGTGTTGCTATTCATCAGGTGCCCTATCCTCAATTATACCCTTTGCGGCAACCTGACGAGACTGCCCGGGAATTAATCCGAAGGTTCCCGTTCTTCAATTCAGCCTGGCCTGGCGAGATACAACGGAAATGGTTTGACGATTTCCTGCGGCTCATCAGTTTGAGCGGTAGTTAGCAACTGCCGCTCTTTTTCTTTTACTTGACAAAAACAAAAATGGTAGTATAATATAAATATATTGAAAAGACACTACTATCTTAAGGAGGAAATATGAAAGTTATTGAAGTGTCTTGTGAAATGCCGGTCTACGAGTTGGATAAAGCTGTCCAGGGGTTGGACACCAAAGCTTTTATCCACAACGGCAAAGTGTACGGCCAGGTAGATACTGGAACAGTGGCTCGGGAAATCGAAAGAAGTAATTCGGCGACGCCCCATGACTTCATGATCCCATTGCCGCCCGAAGCCCGAAGGACCATACCATTGTATCCGCCGACGTACGCTCGCTGGGCCAAAGTCCAGTCCTGGTCTTAAGTCTTAATAGAGATTTAAGTCAAAAGAGGGTGGCCGATTCGTCGTCCACCCTCTCCTCATTTTTTCAAGAATTCTTTTACCAGTTTTTCAGCTTCAGGCTGTTTTTTTATCCATTGAATACGTTTATCTCTTTTGAACCAAGTTATCTGGCGTTTGGCATAGTTGTTAAGTTCGTTTAATGAATTTTCCATCATTTTCTGGTAGTTTATCTTTCCTTCCAAATATTGTGCGACTATCCGGTAGTGAATGCCGAAAGCCTCAATCTTTTTCCAAGAAAGACCGGATTTCCTTAAAATTTTTACTTCCCCGATTAATCCTTGTTTTAGCCACCGGTAAAATCTTTTTTCTATTAATTTTTTGAGATCCGTCTTTTCTTTTTTAAGGCCGATTATCAAAACGGGATAGGGAAGAGGATTTAATTTTAAAGCCGGTACCGGCTTTTTTGTTTTTAAAACGATTTCCAAAGCGCGAATTAAACGTCTTCGATTGTTTTTATCAATAGTTTTGGCCCTGTTTGAATCAAGTTTTTTCAACTTTTTATAAAGTTTTTCTGTCGTGAATTTTTCCAATTTTGATCTTAATTGCCAATCTGGTTTGACCTCGGGAATAATGATTCCGTCAATAACGGCTTGAAGGTAAAAGCCGGTGCCGCCGCATAAAATCGGAACTTTTCCTTTGGCAAAAATTTTCTCGATTGCCTTTAAAGCTAACTCGCGGTATTGGGTAACCGTAAATCTTTTTCTGGGGCTGGCGACATCTAAAAGATAATGGGGAATATTCTGCATTTCTTTTCCGGTAATTTTACCTGTGCCAATACTCATTCCTTTATAAACTTGCCGGGAATCAGCTGAAATTATCTCTCCTTTAAACTTTTTGGCCAGTTTTACGGCTAAAGCCGATTTTCCCACAGCCGTCGGCCCCAAAACCACAACCATTTTTTTCCTCATTTTTTTTAAGATAATATCGTTCAGTATTTTCCATCTTCTCTCTTTTTCCTGGTAAGGAATACCGTCTTTCATTTTAAAGGCTAAGGTTCCCGGCCGAGGAGAGAACTTAGCGATGTAAGCCATATCAAAACAGATTTCTTTAAAAAGTTTGACCGTATTTTCAAATTGTGGTTTAGTTTCTCCGGGGAAACCGACGATAGCATCAGTTGATAAATTGATATCGGGCATCGCTTTTCTTATTTTTTTAACCAACGTTTTATATTGTTCCACCATATAGGGCCGGTTCATCAATTTCAAAATTTTATTGTCTCCCGACTGGACCGGCAGATTAAGACGCCGTCCGAACTTTGAGCATTCAGCCAAAGTTTTAATCAGTTCGTCGGAAAAATTTTTCGGGTGCGGCGAGGTGAAGAAAAACCTGAAATCTCCCGGGATTTCATTTACTATTTTTAAAAGTTTAGCAAAGTTTGTTTTTTTATATTGATAATCATTGACATTTTGGCCTAAAAACCAGAGTTCTTCAGCTTTCTTGGAAATCGCGTTTTTCACCTCTTTTAAGATTAATTTATAGTTACGGCAAATCAAACTGCCCCTGGCGAAAGGAACGACGCAATAGGTGCAGGCGTTATTACAGCCGTTAGAGATAGGAATATAAGCCAAAGGCAGATTTTGGTATTTGGGAACGCAGTTTAAATATTTTTCTTTGTTGACAATTTCGTCGAATCTAGCAGCAAACTTTTTTTTATCAGATTTAGTTATACAGCCGGTTAGAATGATTTTAATTTTCGGATTTTTAAGCTTAAGTTTGGAAATTTTTTGTCCTAAACCGAAAACCCTGTCTACGGCCGTTTGTCTGACTGAGCACATATTAACCACGATTAAATCAGCTTCTTTAATATCAGAAGCTATTTTGTATCCTTTTTTTTCTAAACTAGCCGCAATTCTTTCACTGTCAGCTTTATTCATCTGGCATCCATATGTAATTATGAAATATTTATTCATGTTTTCTATCTTAAAACAGAAAAGCGGCTCCGTAAAGTTAGAAGCCGCTTTTCTGTTTATAATTACTCGTTAATATCAGGTTGGGTTGTAGTGGTTGAGTTAGGTAAAACAGAATTTGTCGGTGACTGTATCTTGGGTATTATTGAAATGATTTTACAAATTCCTTCAACGCACTTGGCTTGCACATCGGCGCATTTTACGTTAGCAGCGGTCGTTGAAACGCATTTTGTTTGAGGGCAATCGGTATCGATTTTGCATTGGCTTTTTTCGCAATTTCCCTTATAGGCAACATCTGTTCCGGCCAATTTGGCAAAACAGGTATTGGAATATGTTTTACCGTTTATTCCGCAAACCGGATCCCAAGAAGTAATGCACATTGTCGTTCCTGTGGCGGAATTCAGCGGGATTTTCTGCTGAATTTTTTCCATAATATTGTCTCTGACTTTAATTAAGGTTTCGTTCGTTGGAGTACTTAATTTTTCGATATTTTTTTCCAATCTTTCCTGAATTTTTTCTTGATTATTTTCTTCCAATTTCTGCATGACTTGGTCGAATTTTTCCAAGTGTTGAAGTCTCGCGGCTTCTATTTTTTCAAAAGTACTGGTCGCCACTTTCGTTTTTAATTTTTGCAGTATATTTTGTTGTAACGTTTGCTGTTGGACGAACTTATCCAAGAATTTTCCAACAGTTGGATTTTGGTCGGCGTTTTCTTTTATTTTTTGGACAGCTTTTTCAATTTGATTCACTCCGGCTTGATAATTTTTTATAGCCTTATCAATAGCTGGTTGGCTTTTCTTTTGTTCAACCATTTTTTGCAGTTCGACCAGTTTTTCATTGGAGATTTTTTCTTTTAATTGAGCCTTGGTTACGGCATTAAAAGTGAACAATGTTTGGATGTTTCTTCCCAATTCCTTGAAGAAATAAAGAGGGCTGTCGGGCAAAACGTTAGGATTAGCCACTCCTAAATCCTGCGCCGTTATTGTCATCGTTTCCGTCGTCGCGTTTCCTTCCTGCGCCGAAACAACTCCCGCTGCGAATAATATCGAAACACTTAAAATTATAATAAATTTTTGCATGGTTTTAGAAATTAGGTTAATTATAAATTAGAAATTCGACGTTTAATGTATTTCGTCTTTTTTCTCTTTTAAGAAGCTGCGCCATTGTTCCAAGAACTCAACAAAAACTTGGAAAGGCATATCAATAAGAAAATTAAAGAAAATAACAATTACATTATATCTGGCCCATTGGCCGGACAGCCATTTTCCCAGCCGAATCAAAGGAAGAGAGAAAATATCAATAAAAGCCATGAAAAAAGATTCTTTCGGTTCGCTGATTTCCAGTTCTTTTGATCTTTCTCTGAGCTTCGTTCCCGCAAAAGAAATCAGAGAGACAAATAATAAGAAAACTATGATGGAGACGAGGCCAAAATTCAACTTAATTAATCCCCAGCTGATTAAACCGAAAGAAACAAAGAAACTGGCCAGATAGAAAAAAGTAATAACGGCATTCATCAGCCAGCCTCTTTTTTTAGGTACTTCTATAGTATAAACATCTTTTCTTTCATTTTCATAAGTGATTTTCATTACTTCGATGATAACTTGCTGGAGATTTTCTTTTTTAGGCGGTCGGATGGTTGTGATTAAAAACAGCATCAAGAGAGGCGGAATTAAAATATTCAGTCCCAAAGCATAATAATTGTGGTTGCTTAAATTTTTATCAAAACGCATTTCTACCGCTAAAGCCAAAATAATTTTAGTGATAAAGATGGAAAGGGTGGCGTAAAAAGCGGCTCGGCCGACTCTTGTTTTCAGAGTTTTTAATCTTTTTTGATAAGTAGAGATTATTTTATTTTCCAATTCTTCCGGCGTCTTTAATTTTAGCGGGATATTCATCGGGTCTTCAGAGATAACGTCTCCCAAAATTAAGTAAGCGGTATCATATCTTTCGCAAAGGCGATAAAATTTTTCCGCCAAAGGATGCCTTAATTCCCTTTCAAAGTTTCCCCAAAGCTGATAAATACTCCGGGTTATTTCTTGGAGCTGAGGATTTGAGTTTTCAAGTTCCGGCCAGAGAGAATATTTTCTTTTTAAAAGATTATAGATAATAATCGGACCGTCCAGCTTAAAAAGGGCTCTTTGAATTGCGATATAAATTTGATTATTTTTTTCTTCTTCCGTCATACCGCCAATGACGATAATACCTTCTCTGACTCGGGTTTTTTCTTTAATCGAATCCATCATAAATTCAATCATGGCTTTCTCTCTTGAGGGAGGAGATAAAATTTCTTCTATCTCGCAGGCGGCAATCGATAATAACCAATCATAAAGTTCGGGTTTGGTTTTATCATTGGTGGGCTGAGGCGCATTTTCCAAAACATAAAGATATTTATCAATTGCTTTTTGCACCAAACTGGTTTTATTTTCCGGTATTTTATCGTTGGGAAAGTGCCCGCCTCTGACCAGTTCCAAAACCAAATGCTCGGCCGTATCTTTACTGTTTTTGGTCAAAAGCAATCTTCTTTTCTGGTTTCTTTCAATGGCGGCTCGCCTCATTAAATGTTCTTCTCTCCAGTCAACCACGCCTCTGATTTTTTCGTAAAAACCGGCCACGGTTAAAGCTACTGTATCTACATGAATTGTGGGTACACCTTGTTGTATCTGTTGAGATTGATACCAGGCTTGGTATCTTTGAATTAGCTTTTGGGTTGATTGAGAGACTTCTGGCATCAAGTTTTATTCTTTTAATTATAAATTTATATGTAAAAACGCAGATGGAAAAGAGAACGAAGTTCTCTTTGACTAATTTTTTATTATATCTAAAAACTTGCTTAATTTCATCTTTCCCAAATCTCCTTTGCCTCTTTGTCTGACAGCTACGGTTTCTTCGGCTATTTCTTTGTCGCCAACCACTAAAAGATAGGGGATTTTTTGTAGTTCGGCGTCTCTTATTTTTTTACCAAGAGTTTCTTGCTCATCATTAACCTCAACCCTAAAGGAGCCGAGCTCCTTTTTAACTTGTTGGGCGTAACTAAGATGTCTGTCAGCGATAGGTATGACGTTGATTTGAACGGGCGACAGCCAAAAAGGCAAAGCTCCGGCATAATGTTCAAGCAATACGCCGACGAATCTTTCCATCGAACCCAAAAGCGCGCGATGAATCATAAAGGGTTCCTTTTTTTTGCCTTTTTCGTCGATATAATTCATCTTGAATCTTTCCGGCAGGTTAAAATCAAACTGGATAGTGGTGCATTGCCACTCTCGGCCAATCGCATCTTTTATCTTAATGTCGATTTTCGGCCCGTAGAACACGCCGCCGCCTTTGTCGATTTGGTATTTCAAATTAAGATTATTTAAAACATTTTCCAAAGTAGCCGTTGCTTCCTTCCACCTATTTAAAACACCCACATATTTTTCAGGCCTTGTGGAAAGATAAATATTGTAATCTTTAAAACCGAAATCAGCCAGCATTTTTAGCGCTTGTTTCACTAAATTTTCTATTTCTTGCGGCATTTGCAGAGGTGTGCAGATTAAGTGGGCATCGTCCTGGGTAAAACCGCGAACTCTTGTTAAACCATGCAAAGTGCCGGATCTTTCGTAGCGATAAACCGTACCCAGCTCAGCGAACTTTATGGGCAAGTCGCGATAGCTTCTTATTTTAGAGTTATAAACATAGACATGAAAGGGGCAATTCATCGGTTTTAAAAGATATTCTTCCTTTATTTCAGCTTTTTTTCCTTTTTGCGCTTCTTCCAAGCTTTGCCCGATTTCCAGAGGTGGGTACATGCTTTCATTGTAAAAATTCCAGTGGCCGGAAATTTCCCAGAGTTTTCTTGAGGCGATATGGGGAGTATAGAGCCACAGATAACCTGCTTCGCTTAATTCATTATATAAATAATTTTCTATTGTTTTTCTGATGATGGCGCCTTTGGGCAGCCAGATCGGCAAGCCCGCTCCGATTTCTTCGTTAATCATAAAAATGTCCAGTTTTTGGCCCAAAATGCGGTGGTCTCTTTTTTCCGCCTCAGTTTCTTTTTGAACAAAATCTTCCAGCTCTTTTTTGGTAGCAAAAGCCAAGCCATAAATTCTGGTCAGCATCTTATTTTTTTCCGATCCCTGCCAATAAGCGCCCGCGATTTTCGTTAGCTTAAAACCGTCAATCGGAATCTCTTTGGTATTTTTAATATGCGGGCCGGCGCACAAATCAATGAACGTTCCGGTTTCATAAATACCAACTTTCGGAGACTTAATCTCCGCAATCAGCTTCAACTTATATGGTTGATTTTTGAACAATTTTTTAGCCGCTACCTTAGAAACCGAAGTTTTTTTAAAAGCAAGATTTTGCCTGATCAATTCTTTCATTTTCTTCTCAATTTTGGACAAATCGGCCGGCGTTAGAGGACTGGCAAATTCAAAATCATAATAAAACCCGTTTTCAATTGCTGGACCAATGCCAAAACGAACTTTTAGATACAGTTCTTGGACAGCGTAAGCTAAAATATGAGATAATGAATGCCGAAATGTGTCTGTTTTTTGTGTTAACATAAGTTTTTTTATTTTAGCACAAAATTATCTAATAAGGAAGATAGGGAAATAAGCCGGGCTTACTCTTGACAGATACAAGATTTATGTGGTATAATATAAATATCAAGAGAGGAGAATCGGTACGGGCTGTTCAAAGAGCTAAAGCTCTTTTCACGCCTCAGCTAAAGCCTCGGCGAAAGATGGGAAATTAAACAGTTCTTTTCACACTTCAATAAATTCAGTGCAAGAAAACTTTCATAGCGGCGAAATGGACATTAGCAGAAACATTCAGAAATTAATTCAGGGATGTACAACGAAGTTAGTGTTCAGCTCGCCGCTATGAAACCTGTTCGAGGGCAGCGTCTTGGGTGTTCCGACTCTTCGGAACATTCAGGACAATGCCTTTGAATAGAAAAAAGATAATAATTAAAAATTGATAATTGTAAGTTGAAAATTTTAAAAACTATGGCTTATCAACTCATTCAGTATTTATTAACCGTTATTACGCTTTACATAAAATAAGACAAAAAAACTGCGGGGCGTTTGCCCCGCAGTTTTTATTTTTGTTTAAATTCTATTTCGCGAAATAACCGATAGCTATAGTCCCCGGACCCGTGGCGTATCCCATAATCGGGCTGAATTCTCTGATAAAAACTTTGACTTGCGGCAAGTCGTGCAATATTTTATTTTTAAGTTCTTCGGTTTCTTCCGGATGATCAATATACATTAGTCCGACTTCGGGAAAAGCCGGATCCAGTTCTTTCTTTAAAACGTTAATGATTTTTTCTTTGCTTTTTTCTTTTGAGATGCTGGCTCCGGCGAAGCCAACTTTATTGCCATGAAAGCTGAGGATCGGTTTTAATGGTAGAAGCCCGGCAATCTTGGCCGCCAATTCGGGAATACGACCTGAACGATAAATATATTTGATTGTTTCTAAAACCAGGAAAGCCCGGATTCGTTTTTTGTAATCTTCTGTCAGCCGGCCCAATTCTTCAAAAGTTTTTCCTTGCTCAGCCGCCAAGAATAATCTTTTTACCAGCAGGGTTTCACCTACCAAAGCAGTGCCTGAATCAATCGCTTCAATTTTAATTTCCGGCATTTCCTTTAAAATTATTTCTTTGGCTATTCTGGACGCATTCCAGGTGGCGCTGGCGGAGCGCAGCAAACTTAAACAAATGATTTCTTTTATTCCCTGACCGATCAATTTTTTATAAACTGCCAAAAAGTCGCCGGGCGAAGGAGCGGAAGTGGCCCAATCTTTCGGATCTTCAGCCAAAAATTTATAGGCCTGTTCGGGAGTCAAATCCACGCCGTCGCGGTAAACTTTCCCCTTGAACATGACATTAAGCGGAACCATTTCAACCGAATATTGCGCTTTATCTTCGGCGGTAAAATAAGCCGTGCTGTCGGTAACAAAAGCAATTTTTTGCATATATTTTTTGTTTTTAATTTTACGCTTCTTGACTGATTATCTCTTCGATCAGCAAGTCCGCCAGTCGGCGGACGCAGCTGGAGAAGAAGGATTTATCCTTCTTCGACAATCTCCTCTATCTCTTCGCATACTAATTTTCTGACTCCGTCCCTGGAATCAACCCTGCCTGAAATCATGACCACTTTGTTTTACTGGAAAACGGTCGGATTCCTTTCAACGATGGAGGGGAAGACGACCACTTCAATCCGGTCGCTTAAATCTTCTACATCCATGAAAAGCATGGGTTTTCCGGTCCGGGTTATTATCTTTTTGATTTTAGAGATAATCCCGCCGATTTTAATT
>JAVHRH010000067.1:0-1674 GCA_036171555.1 Parcubacteria group bacterium
GGTATGTAAAGTTTGCCGGAGAGCCGGAACAAAATTATTTCTAAAAGGGGACAAATGCTTTTCCCAGAAGTGTGCTTTGGTTAGAAAACCTTATGTGCCCGGTCCGAAAGCTAAGAGAAGAACTAAAAATTTTTCCGAATACGCCAAAGAACTGAAAGAAAAACAAAAATTAAGAAATTGGTATAATCTGGAAGAAAAACAGTTCAGCAATTATGTTAAAAAAGTTTTGGGCGCCAGGGGGAAAGTAGCCGATGCCGCAGCTTTTTTGATAGAAATCTTGGAAAGCCGCTTAGATAATGTTATTTTCAGATTGGGTTTTGCTCCTTCCAGGGCCGCCGCTCGCCAGATAATTTCCCACCGCCATATCTTGGTCAATGACAAGCACGTTAATATTTCAAGCTATTTGGTAAAAAAAGGAGACCAAATCAAGATTCGTCCGGCTTCCGTTTCAAAAACTATTTTTAAAAATCTTAGCCAAACTATTAAAAACTACAAAGCTCCGATGTGGTTGGAATTAGATAAAGAAAAGTTAGAGGGCAAAATAGTTAGCGTAGCAACAATGGTTGAAGCCGCACCGCCGGCTGAAATTTCATCCATTTTTGAATTTTATTCAAAATAAATATTAATTAGCAAGCGAAGAAAGCTGCGCTTTCTTCTTAATCTTCGCCGCGTCTGACGCGGCTCGAACAATGATTAACTTACCCACGCAACCAAAAATTATTAAAAAAGAAGAAAATAAAGCAACTTTTGAACTTGAGGCCCTATATCCCGGTTACGGAGTTACGGTTGGCAATTCCCTCCGGCGAGTTTTGCTGTCTTCCTTGCCGGGAGCGGCGATCACTCAGGTAAAAATAAAGGGCGTATCTCACGAATTTTCGACTATCCCGGGAGTTTTAGAAGACGTGGTCATACTGATGATGAGCTTAAAACAGTTGAGATTTAAATTGTTAACTGAGGAACCGCAGAAAGCTACGCTAAAAGTTAAAGGGGAAAAAGAGGTTAAGGCTAAAGATTTTATCTTGCCCAGCCAGGTGGAATTAATTAACAAAGATTGCCACGTCGCCACCTTAACGCAAAAATCCGCTGAATTGGAAATGGAAATATTGATTGAAAAAGGCGTGGGTTACGTCCCTAGGGAAGCCAGGCAAAAAACTGGCAGTAATTCGCCCGAAAAATTAGCCATCGGAGCCATTGCTTTAGATGCTATTTTTACTCCGGTCAAAAGAGTGAGTTTCAAAGTAGAAAATATGAGAGTCGGCGAGAGAACTGATTATGACAGATTGTTTTTAGAGGTTGAAACCGACGGTGTAATTTCTCCGGAGGCCGCTTTTTTCCAAGCCGCCGAAATTCTAGTTAATCATTTTTCTTTATTGCAAGAATCTTTCAGGCCGAAAGTTGAGGCGTTCTTAACTCCAAAGAAAGAAAAAAATAATGATAAGAAAAAAAGAAGAGTAAAGGCCAAAGAAAAGCATGAGAAAACAAAAAAGAGGAAGAAAATTTAATCGGAAAGCCGACCAAAGGAAAGCTCTGTTAAGGACTTTGGCGACTTCCCTGATATTAAAGGAAAAAATTAAAACGACTGAGGCCAAAGCTAAAGAGTTGTCTTTTTATGTTGCCAAGAAAATAACTAAAGATAAATACGGCGAAGTTGAACTAACGCTTTTTCTGCTCAAT
>JAVHRH010000068.1:0-19415 GCA_036171555.1 Parcubacteria group bacterium
AGCGAGGGGCGAAGCCCCGAGCGAGGCGGGAAACGCAAACTTTACAAATTGGCTGCGGGGCCTGGACTCGAACCAGGAATATTCTCCTTCAAAGGGAGATGTCCTGCCATTAGACGACCCCGCAAGACTCTACAATTGCTAATTCTAAAGGCAATTGGGGTATGGATGAATATTTTATTTTGTTTTCCGCTTCTAAGAAATTGTCCAGAATGCGGCGAATTTCTTCTTCCGAAAAAGCTTTGGCTTTTTCTTGAAGTTCGGCCAAGTCTTCTTTTGTCAAACCGATAACAATCGGACCGGCTGCTTCAACCCCCATAATTTTCAAAAGCAAAACCTGTCTTAAATAATTGATCAGGGCCCGGCTGAATTCCTGGAGGTCAGAACCCTTTTCCGCTATCTCATTGAGAAAATTAACCGCTGATTTGACGTCTTTGTTTTTCAGAAAGTCAACGAACCGACTGATTACTTTCACCTCAACCAGTCCTAAAAGGTCTTTGACTTCTTCAGCCGTAATTTCCCTGTCTTTTTTATCGGTATAAAAAGTAATGGCCTGGTCTAAAATACTTTCGGCATCGCGAAGGGCTCCCTGAGAATTTAAGGCAACCAGGTCTAAAGCAGCTTTTTCAATCTTAATCCCCTCTTTTTTGGCGATAATTTCCAGTTTTTTAGTGATTTCCGGCAAGGTTAATTTTCTGAAATCAAATCTCTGGCAGCGGGAAATGATCGTTGGAATCATTTTATGAATTTCGGTGGTGGCCAGAATGAAAATAGCATGGCTGGGCGGTTCTTCCAAAGTTTTCAAAAGAGCATTGGAGGCCTCTTTGGTCAGTTGATGCGATTCGTCAATAATAAATACCTTATATTTTGATTTGGTCGGCGCAAACTTTATCCCTTCAATCAGTTCTTTCATTTCATCTATGCCGCGATGCGAAGCCGCGTCAATCTCAATTAAATCAATCAACCGGCCTTCGCTGTTCTCCAAACAAGAATTGCATTTACCGCAAGACTCGAATTCACCAGTTTTCCGGTTTTCGCAATTTAAAGATTTGGCCAATAACCTGGCAATGGTTGTTTTGCCAGAACCTCTGGGTCCGGAAAACAAATAAGCGTGGGAAACCGTTCCCGAAGAAAGCGCGTTGGTCAAAGTTCTAACCACGTGCTCCTGACCGATGACATCAGCAAACTTTTGCGGCCGATATTTTCGATATAAAACAAGTGTCATTTGCTTCAGCTCCTAAAGACAATAAATTTATAACCTAGAAAATTCCAAGCAGAAGAAATAATCGCGGCTAAAATGGCACCGATATTCGCCCAAATAACCTGGCTGACGAGAACGGAATGAGGAATGACATTAACGATAAAAGACGCGATGCCGACGTTTAAACTAAATCCGACGATGGTCACCAGAAAAAATTTACCGAATTCCCTGCCCATGCCAACGGTTTCTCTTTTTTCAAAAGCCCAAATCTTGTTCCCCCAGTATTTGGCCGTGGTTCCGACAATAAAAGACAGGCCGGCGAAAACAGAAAAAAATATTCCTTTATTGATCTGGGAGGCCCACATTAAAAAATTCAATATGCCCAAATAAACTAAGGTGGCCAAAACTCCGGTTAAAAAAAATTTAGCCGCCTGAAAAACAATCAAAAATCTTTTTCCCAAATAATAGCTGAACCACAATCCCAAAACAGCTAAAATTGGAAACAAAACCGCCGGAATCAAGCCGAAAAGTGGAATCTGACCGGCTAAATTTTTGAAAAGACCGTAAAAAAGCCAAGCAGTGGCTTCCCCTGTAATCAAAGCTAAAATAAAATCTACTCGATGCATATTTCAATATCTTACCATAATTTCACCTAAAAATAAAAGCAGCCGATGATGAGAAGTTGGCTGCCTATGTGGGATTACTGAATTGTCTGGAAACTTTAATGGAGATTGACCACTGTTGCATCTTTCGGTATGTCTTTTATTTTCACCTCTTTCAGCTCGAATTCGTGTTTCTTGCCGGCGCAAGAGAAAGGGCAACGCCAAGGTTCAGTAAGGGTCTCGCCGTTGTTCTTCAGCCAGTCCTTCGCTTCCGTTTTGGTGGCTGCTTTCAAGAACCGACGGGCCGCTACCGGCACGTCCTTTTTAAATCCAACCTCCTTGCCCGACGCATTAAAGTGCGCTATCTCGATCTCAAATCCCAGCATTTTGAATTCACCTCCTTATCGTGATATCTAAAATTAGATTAACTGATTAGCCGATAAAAATCAACCGTGATATAATAAAAAAACATGTTGAAACTCTACAATACTCTATCTAAAAAGAAAGAGATTTTAAAACCGAGGTCTGACAAAAAGATAAATCTTTTTGTCTGCGGGCCGACGGTATACGATTTCTCTCATCTGGGACACGCCAGAAATCAAATTATTTTTGATGTAATTGTTAAGTATTTGAAACAAAAAAAATATGATGTTTTTTATTTACAGAACATCACCGATATTGATGATAAAATAATCCGCAGAGCTCAGGAAAAAGGAATTTTACCCCAAAAATTAGCCAAGGATTTTGAAAAAGAATACCTGCAAGATATGAAAGATTTGAAAGTAAATAGTGTCTCAAAGTATGCCAAAGCCACCGAGCATATCAGAGAAATCATCAGCCAAGTGGACAGATTAGTTAAAAAAGGATTCGCTTACCAGCTGGAAGACGGAATTTATTACGATATTTCAAAGTTCAAAAATTACGGCCAATTGTCCGGAAGAACCATGCTGCGGGCGGAAGATGGAATTTCCCGCATAGACGAAGGCAAAGGAAAAAGGAATAAAGGTGATTTTTGCTTATGGAAATTCAGTAAAAAAGACGAACCCAGCTGGTCAAGCTCTTGGGGCGAAGGCCGGCCGGGCTGGCATATTGAAGACACCGCCATTACCGAAAAATACTTCGGTCCCCAATACGATATTCATGGCGGCGGCAGAGACCTGATTTTTCCTCACCACGAAGCTGAAATAGCTCAGATGGAAGCGATTTCTAACAGAAGACCTTTGGTTAAATACTGGCTGCATACCGGCTTTTTGACGGTTAACGGCCAGAAAATGTCTAAATCTTTGGACAATTTTATAACCATACAAGATTTTTTGAAGGGGACGGGTACCCACGCCAAAGGCGAGGGTGCTCGCCTCTTAAGATTATTGGTTATTAAAAGCCATTATCGCTCCCCGCTTGATTATAACGATAAACTGATTTTACAAACAAAAAGAGAGTTGGAAAGAATAGATGAGTTTGTTGATAAAATAAAAATTTTAAGAAATGGAAAAAGGCTCAAAGAAGGCAAAGCCTTCTTTTCGATCGCAACTTATGCCGCGGCATTTGAAGTTGCGCTGGAAGATGATTTTAACACGCCGAAAGCCGTAGCGGTTATTTTTGAATTGCTCAACCAGGGCAATTCTTTAATGGCTAAAAATAAACTATCGTTTAGCGATGTCAAAAACATTTTAGAATTTTTGGAAAAAGTTGATGAAATCTTCGGTTTTATTTTTACTGACGAAAAAACAAAAAATAAAATCCCGTCGGAGTTGCTTAGCTTAGCTAAGCAACGGGAACAGTTCAGGAAAGAAGGAAATTGGCAGAAAGCTGATGAAATCAGAAAGAAAATCCAGGAACTGGGTTTCTGGATTGAAGACACGGAAAAAGGACCAAAAATAAAAAAAATTCCGGCGCCTTCTTAAGAAGACGCCGTTTGCTATCTGCCGCTCAAAGATCAATTCCTCCAGGGCCAGGGAAATAAGAGTACTGGTGTTTCCGGCGTAACTGAATAGTTGACGGGAAATTTTTGGCTGTTTCCGCGGATTACTGCGGTTTTAATATTTTTGAAACCTTTCGCCTGGAGATAATTGAAAACTGATTTCATGGTCATTCCTGTCGATCCGACATCGTCATCTACAAGCAATATTCTTGCTTCAGGGCCCATCTCGCCGTTAAAACCGGCTGTAGGCATTGGTTTTACCAGACAACTGATTAAACGGCTTATATTAGATATTAAAAAATAGAATATATTGTTAAAGGGCCGGGGTAGAGAGAATCTGCCGAATCGAACAAGAATTGGAACCCATTTAGGAAGCTTGTAATACCACTTTCTTAACTTTATTGAGTAATGCGGTAAATTCAGTTCTTTGGCGATCGTGTCTCGGATAAAAGAACCGCCTCTTTCTATGCTGACGATGCAATCGGGCCAGCAAGACGTTGCTTCTCTGGCCAGTTTCTTTGACAGAAAGGCAACCTCTTCGAAAGATATCTTTCTCGTATTAGTATCCACGTTCTTCCTCCTTTCTACTTTGCACTTTCTCGAATAAAATATTTTAAATCTTGATTAAGTTATTGTCAACAAAAAATATCGTAAAAAAAACAGGCACCATCTCGAGAAATCGAAAATAAGATGGTGCCTTTTTGCGTTGAATGGCCGGGTTTAATGTTCTAACCGGCAGCTGCTGAGTTGCGCCGACACGCGTCTATCAGCCGCATCTTCAGCTCATTGATGCCGAAAGGCTTGGTGAGATAGCCATCGCTAGCCAGGTCAATGCCCCTAACTTTACCTTGGCCGGCTCCCCATGCCGTGAGCATCACAATGGGAACGTCGGAGAACGGCCGAATCTTCAGGCACGTCTTGATCCCATCTAGACTCGGCATCATAATGTCCAAGATGAGGAAATCGGCGTGTACCTTCTGGAGCAGACTCTTTATGGCACTTATGTCTGTCTCCCGGGCGCTGGCCACTTCATACTCGTCATCGCCCTCGAGCTGCTCCAGGAATCTCACCAGTATCAGGTTCTCGCTGATAACCAAGATTTTCTTTTTTGTTGCCACGTTAGCCTCCTTAACCTTAAACCTTAACTTCCTATATTATAAATATTATTTAATATCTGTCAAGTGAAGCTTTGTTCTTTTGGCATGCCTTATAAAAAGCTAAAACTCTATCGGCGATTTTGGGCCAAGAATATTTTTGGGCCTCTTTCAGTCCCCACTCCCCCATTTCTTTTCTCAACTTTTCGCTTTTTATCAACAGCTCCAGTTTTTTAGCCAGAGTTCTATAATCTTTAGGTCTGGCTAAGAATTTTTCCCCTTTGCCCTGGCCCAAAACACCTTTATACCCCTCGTTGCTAAAAGCTACCACGGGCTTTCCCGAAGCCATAGCTTCCACCAGCACAATGCCGAAACTCTCGCCGTAAATCGCCGGAGCGCAATAAATATTGCAAGTTCCATAAAAAGACGCCGGAGTTTTATCTTTATTTGTTTCTTCAAAAACAACATTTTTTACCTTATTTTTTTCCAGCCATTCCTGGCAGTCATCTTTTAAAGGGCCTTCCCCCACCACAATTAACCTTAGACTTTCATGTTTTTTATTTAGAATCTTGAGGGCCTTCAAAAGATAAATCAGTCCCTTCCTTTCCTCAATCCTGCCCAAAAAGAGAATATTTATTTTGCCATCAAGATATTTTTTTATTCCGGGCACCTTAGTATTAAATTCGTTCAAATCAATGCCGTTAGGAATGACTGCTTTGGGGCCTTGATAATTTTTAAAAACTCTCAGATTTAAGGGAGCCACGCCGATAAGGCCGTCTATTTTCCCCTGAATCAATTTATAAAACAAACCGAGGGAAGCGGCTAAAAACTTATTCTTCTCCAGATTGGCGTGAAAGGTTAAAATATTGAGGACTCGGGAATATTCCAATATTTGCAAAGTGGAAGGAAAACCGCAATTATGAAAATGGAGAATATCGAATTTTTCCTTATCTAAAACTTTTTTAATGGCAAAAGGATTAAAGTTGATGGCCAAGTCGCTTTGAGTTCCCATTAATCTCAGAGAAAAAGAAGTGCCCAAAAGCAATACGTCCTTGCCGTAATTTTCCTTCCCGCTGCGGCGGGGAGCTATGATTTTAACCTTAATTCCCCTCTTTTTAAACTCCTGATAAAGACCCAAAATATGGCGCTTGACGCCGCCCGGATATAAAAAAGAGTGGAAAGATATTAAGCCGATTTTCATTTGAGTTTTAATTAATTCTATGATAATTTAAGGTATATGGCAAACAACGAAAATCTGGAAAAACTCCCTCCTCAGTCCATTGAAGCGGAAAAATCGCTGCTGGGCTGTTTAATGTTGGATAAAAATGCGGTCATTAAGGTGATTGATTTCCTCGGCCCTCAAGATTTTTATCGCGCCAGCCACCAGGAAATCTATCAGGTCTGCCAGCAGCTTTTTGAAAAGGGCGAACCCATTGACCTTTTAAGCGTGGCCACGCGTCTTAAAGAAAAAGAAAAACTGGAAGAAATCGGCGGCAACAGCTATCTGACGGAACTCATCAATTCTATTCCGACGGCCAGCAACGTTTTTCATTATGCCAAAATCGTCCAAAAGAAAAAGATCCTTCGGGATCTGATAGAAGCGGGTTCCGAAATTAATTCTTTGGGCTATAACGAATCTGAAGATCCGGAAATTTTATTGGACCTGGCGGAAAAAACAGTCTTTAGCATAGCTCAAAAAGGTTTAACTCAAAACTTTATCCAGGTCAAAGACACTTTGGAAGAAGCTTTTGAAAGAATTGATAAACTGTCAAAACATGAAGGAGGATTAAGGGGCCTGCCAACCGGCTTTGCCGGACTAGACAATATTTTAGCTGGTTTGCAGAAATCTGATTTGGTTATTCTGGCTTCCCGGCCTTCCATGGGCAAAAGCGCTTTATCAATGAATATAGCCACGCACGTCGCCATTAATGAAAAAATACCGGTTGGCATCTTCAGCTTAGAAATGTCCAAAGATCAATTGGTTGACAGATTAATTGCCGATGTAGCTGGTATTGATTTGTGGAGATTGCGAACCGGCAAGCTTTCGAGCGAGGGCCAAGATAATGATTTTAGCCGCATTCAAAACGCCTTAGGAATATTGTCAGAGGCGCCAATCTATATTGATGATGCGACGGGCTCCAATATCCTGCAAATGAGAGCTATGGCCAGACGCCTGCAAGCAGAAAAAGGATTAGGATTGATTATTGTGGATTACTTGCAATTGATGGAACCCCGCAACACCCAGGCTCCGATTGTCCAGCAAATGACCGAAATCTCGCGTTCTTTGAAATCATTGGCCCGAGAGCTCAATGTGCCGGTTTTAGCTATTTCTCAGTTGTCTAGAGCTGTTGAGCAACGTACGCCTCAGATCCCCCGACTGTCTGATTTAAGGGAAACCGGCGCTCTTGAACAGGACGCTGACGTAGTTTTGTTTATTTATCGTGAAGAGTATTATCGGCCCGACACCACCAGAAAAAATATCGCTGACATTATTATCGCTAAACACCGCAACGGCCCGGTCGGCAAAGTTGAACTTTACTTTGATGAAAGCCGGGTCGCTTTCCGCAACCTGGAAAAGGGCTATGGCGAAGAGACCTAATTATGCACTCAAAAAGCGTTCAGAAAATAATTGACCTGTTCTCTAAGTTTCCGACTGTCGGCCCTAGAACCAGCTTGAGGTTTGCTTTTTATTTATTGAAACTGCCGAAAGAAGAAATTAAAAATTTAATGACCGCGCTGGCTGAACTGAAGAATAATGTCAAACTTTGCAGCTTTTGCTTTAATCCTTTTGAACCCTTCGACGCGGCTCAGGGCAAGTCCTCTGGTAAACTTTGCGAGATCTGCAACAATAACAGCCGCAACAAAACTTTGCTTTGTATAGTGGAGAATGAAACCGATTTAATTTCCCTTGAAAAAACAAAAAAATACCCGGGCCGTTATTTTATTTTAGGCGGCACGGTTTCTAACTTGAGAAAAGCCGAGGTGGAAAAATTAAGAATAAAAGAATTGGAAGAATTGATCAAAAACAATCCTCAAATAACAGAAATCATTTTAGCTTTAAATCCTACGGCCGAAGGCGAAGCCACCGCCCTATATTTGGAAAGATTATTGAAACCCTTCGCTGCGGCTCAGGGCAAGAAAATTACCCGTTTAGGACGAGGATTACCAATCGGAGCCGAACTCGAATACGCCGACGAAGAAACGTTATCTTCGGCGCTGGAAGGAAGAAAATAAAACAGAGAAGTCGAATTCCTCTGTTTTATTTTTCCGAAGATTCTATTTTATTTATTTCCACTTCGGTATAAGTCTGGCGATGGCCTTTTTTTACCTTATAGCGCCCTTTGGCGCGAAATTTGAAGATAATAACCTTCTTGGCTCTCGCCTCTTTTAGAACCTTCCCGACAACCTTAGCTCCCGCAACCTTCGGAGTTCCGATCTCCGTTTTCTTGTTTTTCTCCAATAATAAAACCTGATCAAAGATAACTTCTTCGCCGGGCTTGATATCTATTTTTTCTATTTTAATTTTGTCTCCCGGGGCAACCAGATACTGCTTGCCACCGGTTTTAATGACAGCTAACATAATGAAACCATTATAGCGTATCTTAAGAAAAAAGCAATAACTTATTCTTCGATCATCGAGCGAGGTAAGACCGAGCAAAGATAAAGAAGAATATTTATTCTTCGATTAAAGGCGTCTCCACTTCATCAATTTTTATCTTAGCCTCTCCATCGGTAATTTTTACCACGTCTTTATCCACTTTGGCCAGCTCTTTACTGGCTTTATTATAGCTGCCGACAGTATCGGTCAAATGGTCGCCCAGTCGCTTCATATAATCGCTGTAAACGAATAAGTGTTTTCCCAGACGTTCCACTTCTTTAATTATTTCTTGGGCTTGCTCGGAAATCTTTTGATTCCTCAACCCCTGTAAAACTGTTTGTAAATAAGCCAGGAAAGACGTGGGAGAAACAATCACCACTTTCTTTTGGGCGGCGTAATAAATCAGATTGCTTGTTTCGGAAACGATCGCGCCGACTTTATTGATGAGTAAATCGTAAAAAACGGCTTCCGACGGAATAAACATAAAAGCGAAATCCATTGTTTTTTCCTCCGGTTTGACGTATTTTGACGTTTCGTCAATTCTTGCCTTAAGATCGCCCACGAAAATATTTTCGTATCTCTTTTTTTCGTTAGAATCAGTCGATTCCAAAATGCGGTTATAATTTTCCAAACTGAATTTGGAATCAATCGGAATAATCCGTTTATCAATAAAAACAACCGCATCAACAATGGTGCCGTCCTTAAAAGAATATTGCATTTGATAAGAACTTGGCGGTAAAACGTTCTTTAAAACGGTTTCCAGATAATATTCACCCAAGACGCCTCTTTGCTTGGGATTTTTCAGGATATCCTGCAAACTTTTCAACTGATCGGCAAAACCGACTACCTGCTTATTGGTTTCGTCCAATCTGGTTAACTTTTCGGTTACGCGACCGATGATTTCGGCGCTTTGGCCAAACTGGGTTTGCATCGTTCTGGCTGATTCCGTTAATTTGTTATCCAGAACCTGATTCATATGATTCAACTGCTGCATTATTAAGGGACTTTCTTCTTTTGCCGGTTTTTTCCGTATTAACAAGATTAATAAAAAAATAACCGTGCCTAGCCCGATAATAATTAAAACTGAAAGGATTTGATTCATGCGTATATTATCTCTTTATTTCGCTAATATTTCAACGGCGACGAAGCCGAAATAGACAAGCAACAAAAGAAAGGCTTCGCCTTTGGTGATTTTGTGTCCGGTGCGGATAAAAAGTAAAAACAATGCCGCCGAAATTGCCAAAAATATCCGGCCGACGGCAAAAAGCGAGATATCGGCGGTAGAAATCGGGGAAATCAAAAGCACAATCCCCAGAACAAGAGTTGTCGTCATAATTACCGAGCCCATAACGTCTCCGGCCACCATCCAATCCTGACCTTTCCTGGCCGCATGCATGGTAAAAGAGAGTTCGGGCAGCGCAGTTCCCAAGCCAACTACCAGAATACCAATCAATTCAATCGGCAACCTCAAATTAGTGGAAAAAAATTTAGCTGAGGCAACAATCCCCTGCGAGGACAAAAGTAATAATATGATGGATAAAAGCAGCAAAAAGAAATTTTTCAGAAAAAATTTTAAGCTTAACTTCCCAGGAACTTCATCATAGGTTTTTTTAAACCTCTCTTCTTTTTGGAACAACCACGCCATATAAAGGAAAAAAGCGCCCAACAATATAAACCCGTCTAATCTCGAAAGGTTACCGTCCAGCATCAATAATAAAGGTAAAATTGCCACGCCAATTGTAAAAAGAGAGCTTCCCTGGACCGTTTTGCTGGGAACCGAAAGGCCTTTTATCGAAACCAAGGCGGAGAGAGCCACAATCAAAGTCAGGTCGGCGATATTGGTTCCGACGACATCGCTCAAAGCCAGCTTAGGAATTCCTTTTAAGGCCGAGGTAATATCAACGAAGAAATTGGGAATCGTAGTAGCGACAGCCATGATAAAAAAAGAAACCACAAATTCTTTCCAGCCCAAAAACTCGGATATTTTTTTTAAGGCACTGACCAGAAAATTGCTTGAGAAAAAAAGTATCGCGAAAGAACCGATAAAAATTAAAATATGTAAAAGCATGGTGCCGCTTGTCAGGGGCGATGAAGTTTGCCTTCTTCGAAGTTTTCCTTCATCTTCACTTTCGGCCGACATCATCGGCCTCGGTATTTGAACCCTTGATTATTTTTCTATTTTTGCGGGATATTCTGAAATTAGCTCGAACTTATTTTGAGAAAAATTCCTGATTTCGTTTCCGCGCGCGAAGCGCGCGGAAAGCTCGCCCTCGTTTCGCGATAGAAATTTTTCTAAATGTAGAATATCAGATTTTGGAACAAAAAACAAGCTCTTTGAAATTTTGGAAAACAGAAAAGGAGTATCGTTTTGATACTCCTAATAAAGCTTCGATGTTAAAGAACAGATTGGGTGGAGGGACTCATCCTCACGCTTTGGTCCGCCCTTTGAGTTTCCTCATCGGGGTTTCCCGAAGACAAGTCCCCCCATGTTGGGTTAGAGACTAGCTAACCCGACAGCGAGCATGACTGCTGCTCCAATAGATCCCAGACTAATACCTAGCCGGGTAGCAAGGGGCAACGCCATGAATTGCTGTGCAATTGAAGGTGCTTTCTTCGCTTCCTCAATTACTTTCGGAAGTTCAGTCAGCATCCTCTCTTGCCCGGGAGTTAGTCCCTTACCTGCTGGTCCTTGGGGACCGTTGTTCCCTTTGGGACCAGCTGGACCCACTGGTCCGGCTACAGGCGGCCGCTTTTCCAAAGCTTCCACCTTCTCCTCCAAAGCCCTTACCTCGGCTTTAGCGTCTTTGGCTATGGCTAATGCCTCAGTCGCCTCAGTTTTGGTTTTCGCTTTTTCAGCTTCCTCGGCTGCTTTTTGGGCAGCTTCGGTGCCGGGCTCACTGGGAAAGGGTTTTTTGGAAACGCCCTCGCCCTCCTTAGAAGACTTAGCGTCCTCTTTAGTTGGTTGAGGTTGAGGGGAGGGCGCTAGGCTTTTGGGCTTGGCGCTTCCGGAGAGGAATTGGGCTTGTTGGCTCCCTTACCGTAAGCTCCCGGCTTCAGGGGACTCACGAGGGTCCTGACTATCAATTCGCAGGTTCTGAGTCTACCATCCTCAGTAACCTTTGCTTGGTAATCGGTATCCAGCTGGACCTCTACGTTCACTCCTCCCGCTAACACTGCATTTTCAGCGTCAGACGGAGGAACCAGGGGGGTGTTGACCGCAGCATCATCCACTACATGCTTAGCAGAGATGCCATTAGCGTCCACCTTCGAGAAGACGAAGGTACCAGCCTGAACAGACCCTAGCTTCTCTCCTTTTCTTACCCAGGGATTGTAATTTTTTTCTGCCATTTCTGGCCTCCTTTTTTTCTTTATTTTAAACCAACGGGGTTCGCGTTCTCCCCGGTAGTTTTTCCCCATCAGAATTTAGAAATTTTAAAAGGGCACAATATTGTACCCTCCTTCAAAGAAGAATATTACCACTACTAAGAACCCTTGTCAAGCCCGGCTACAAATTCTGTAAAAATTTCTATCGCGAAACGAGGGAGAGCTTTCCGCGCGCGAAGCGCGCGGAAACGAAATCAAGAATTCTTCTCAAAATAAGTTCGAGCTAATTTCAGAATATCCCGCCATACGAGATTTGTCAATCGTTCCGCCTCGCCGCTTCGCGACTCGGCGGCCGAACAAATTTGCTCTCGGCCGAAAAAATTAAATCCCGCCCGAAGGGCGGGAAAAATAAAAAACATGGGTAAATATTTTATCTATTGTCGGAAGTCGTCGGAAGACGAAGAAAAACAGATTCTATCCATTGAGGCTCAACTTCAAGAATTGAGAGATTTTGCCAATAAGGAAAATCTGGAAATCGTTAATGAATTCGTGGAAACAAAAACGGCTAAAGAACCGGGCAGGCTGATTTTCAATGACATGCTTTCTCAGATTGAGAAAGGCAAAGCCGATGGAATTTTAGCTTGGCATCCAGACAGATTGGCCAGAAATTCTGTTGATGGCGGAAAAATAATCTGGCTGTTGGATACGGGAAAAATTACCTCGCTAAAATTCCCTACTTTTTGGTTTGAACCAACACCGCAAGGAAAATTTATGTTAAACATTGCTTTTGGCCAAAGCAAATACTACATTGATAATCTTTCGGAAAATGTAAAAAGAGGTCTGCGCCAAAAGTTAAGACGGGGTGAATGGCCCGGTCAAGCGCCAATTGGCTATGTAAATAACTTGAGAAATCATACTATCGAAATAGACAAAAAAAGAGCGCCACTCATCAAAAAATTATTTAAGGCTTATGCTTCTGATAAATACACTTTGAAAGATTTAGTAAATTTATCTATTTCTTTAGGTTTGGTCAGCCAAAGAAAAAGGAAGGGTTTATCAGTAGCGGTAATTCAAAGAATGCTGGAGAATAAATTTTACACTGGATTATTCACCTACCGAAGCGAAACTTACGAAGGGAAACATAAATCAATAATTGATAAAATTATTTTTGATAGGGTTCAGCGAATTTTGAAAGAAAGGGCCAAACCGAGAAAAACTAAAACTCTTTTAGATTTTCCATTCCGAGGAATTTTCAAATGCGGCGAGTGCGGCCGAGTCATAACTTGCGAACAGCATATCAAAAAATCCGGTTTAGTTTTTAGATATTATCGCTGTACCAAAAAGAAAACTGTTTGCCACCAAGAATATATCAGAGAGGAAGAACTAGCCAAACAGATTGACGAAATTATTTCAAAATTGGTTTTGCCTGATAATTGGATTTTGAGAATGCTAGACCAAATTGAAAAGTGGAAAAATGGAAAAGAACAATCAATCGCCGCGATGGTAAAACCTTTAAAAGAAGAATTACAAAAAATTGAAACTAAAATTTCAAAATTACTTGACGCTCATTTAGAAGGAATATTAGAAGCTGACGAATATCACAACAAAAAATCTGAATTGATAGAAAAGAAAATAACTCTGAAACAAAAAATTGCCCAAATTGGGCAAAAAGGTAATCATTGGTTCGAACCCTTGGGAAATTGGCTAAAAGAGGTAAATCAAATTCAAAATTTGATTTCTTGCAACAACTTGCGAGAAAAAGGAGAATTTTTAAGAAAGATTGGCTCGAACCGCCAAATTCTGGATGGAAAAATCGTTTTCGCCCCTATCGGGGCGTGGCAAATCTACCTTAATTTTTTCGCCCGGGAGCAAATTTTTTCGGCCGCCGAGCCGCGAAGCGGCGAGGCGGAACGATTGACAAATCTCGTATGGCGGCCCCAAGCGGATTTGAACCGCTGTTCTAAGAATGAGAATCTCATGTCCTGAACCAGGCTAGACGATGGGGCCTAATTATTATAAATTATCATAAAAATTGGCTTTTGTGAAATCCCATGCGGAATAAAAAAGCCACCTTTAAAGGGGTGGCCGAAGAGGATAACTAGCCGACAGAAACAAGCCGCGGCTCTCTGCATTTAGGGCAATATACCTTTACTTTAGAATGGCCGTTATTGCGACCTAATTTAATTGGATACTTGTAGCCACACTTACACTTAATCGTTCTTGTACTCTTATGGGGCATTTTCCTCTCCTTAAAAGAACTTTCGGGTCCTCTTATAAAAAAACCGATCTTGAGGACCGGCTGAATTTTTAATCGCTCTTATTTTATTAAAAACTCAGCTGGTCTTGAGACCGGTAAATTTAAGGGCGCAATATAGTTTTTGCGAAGAATCGCCTGACATAATTAACATTTCGAATTTTAAGTTAATTAGTTATCTGTGTCAAGTTTGTTTTTTAAAATTTGGGAAACTTCCACCAGATTTAAATTAAGGGCCAGCCCAATGGCAATTGTCGATATTGCATCTTGAATTTTAGCTTGGCTAGCTTCGTTGGAAATACTCGCCTCCCCTTTCAACCAGAATGGAACGATGCTGCCCTTATAGCTCACCTTAAAATTAATACCGTTACTCAAATTAACATCGCTGACTTCAAGTTCAGCTTTGATTTTAAGATAATCCTGGAACAGCCGATTGGCAGATGTTTTATCGTTGGCTAAATTAACCTTGCCAAAATAAAATTTAATTTTTGATAGAAAGCTCATGATCGGGTGGATTAATTATTGTTGATAGTCGGGCGGTATTTGATAATAATCTATAAGATAATTTGCCAGTTCGTGGAAAATAGGTACGGCTGAATATTCGGCCGTGTTGGCCTTGGGATTATCTAATTTAACTAAAATGACCAATTGTGAGTTAAAAGCCGGCAAAAAACCCATAAAACTTTGAATTGTTTTGTCTGGCGAATAAGTCCCTCCTTCCGGAACCTGAGCAGTTCCAGTTTTGCCGGCAATGTAATAACCCGGGATTTTAGCCACTTTGGCATAGCCATTTTCCACCACACTGACCAGCATGCTGGTCAGTTGAGAAATTGTTTTAGAAGAAACAACTGATTCATCGCTAATTTTAGTACTGCTTACTTTAACCGAATCACCGTCTTTAATTTCTTTAACTATGAAGGGGCTGATGAGCTTACCGCCATTAGAAATTACTGAATAAGCCCTGATCAACTGGAGGGGCGTCATTTCAATTCCCTGGCCGAAAGCCGCCGTGGCAAAGTTAATGTCGTACCCCTTCTTCAGCTCTTTGTTGTCGGAATAAATTTCATCCAAATCAATGCCGGTCGGACTGAAAAAACCGAATTTGTCAATATAATCGAGAAAAAGCTGATTGTTGCCTATTTGTTCTTCCGCAAAGACCGCGCCCGTGTTAATTGATTTTTCCAGGACCTGAGTCATCGTTATGTCTCCCGGATATGTTTTTTGGGCATAGTTATAAATTGTTCGGCCGCCGATTTTTATTATCCCGGGATCTTGATAAGTAGTTTGCGGAGTAATTTTGCCTTCTTCCAAAGCCGCGGCCATGGTTATGGGCTTGAACACAGAACCCGGTTCAAAAATTTTTTTAGTGACTGAATTCTGAAAAATATCAAAATCCTTGATTTTAGCGTATTCGTTCGGATTAAAATCGGGGAAATTAGCTAAGGCCAGAATTTCGCCGGAATTCGGATTCAAAACAACTATTTGGCCGCTTTTGATATCTAAATCTTCTTTGGCTTTGGCTAGTAATTTCTCGACGGTAAACTGAACCGAATAATCCAAAGTCAGATAAATGTTGCTGCCTTTTTTATTTTTTACGCCAGTCAGAACGTCGTTATAATGTCCTTCAATACCGTATTCCCCCCTGTTTTCAGCATCCAAAAATCCCACCACTTGCGAAGCTAAAGTTTCTTGCGGATAATACCGACCAATCTCTTGGCCAGGATAAATGCCCGGCAAGCTTAATTCTTTTATTTTAGTTATTTCCGCCTCGGTTAATCTTTTTTTTATAACTTCGTAGAGGTTGTCTTGTTTTAGTTTTTCCAAAAGCGAATTTTTATCAAGAGATAAAACGGCCGCTAATTTTTCAGCGGTTGTTTCTTTTTCTTTAACTTCGCGAGGCGAGGCAAAAACTAACGGCCATTCCATATTAATTGCCAAAGATTCGCCATTTCTAAAAAATATCTCTCCTCTTTCGGAAATGGTTTTTTCGCCGTTATTGGTTAATCCTTGAGCCAACGCTTTATAAAGATCACCTTTAACAACTTGAATATAAAAAAGCCTGCCTAAAATTAAGGCAGCCAGCAGGAAAAAAAATAATAAAATGGCGTTTATTCGCCAAAAACTTATTTTCATTCTATTCTATTTTGCCAACGCGGTACCGTTCAAAAGATAAACATAAGCGGCTTGACTGACTTTTTCAAAATTTTGTTCCGCCAAAAAACTATTGATGTTTTTCAAAGAATTAGTATTGGCAAAATTAATTTCTAAAGATTTGTTTTCCTTCGTCAAGGTGATAATTTTCTTTTGAAAATTTTCAATCAAATAAACCTCTTGAGTATAACGGTTAAACTGATAAATGCAAACAGCTAAGAGCGATAAAATTAGAACAGAAAGGAAAGCCAAAGAAAGCTTTAAATTAAGCTTAATTTCGATCGCTTTAAAGGCTGGTAAACTGATGGCTAAAGTTTTGGCTATCATGGTTATGTTTTCACGGCGGCTCGCAGTTTGGCGGATCTCGAGCGCGGATTATTAATAATTTCTTGATTAGTTGGTATAATCGGCTTTTTATTTATTATTTTTAAGTTGGCTGAGGCCGGACCTCTGTAGAAGTCTTTGACAATTTTATCTTCCAGAGAGTGAAACGAAATCACCAGCAACCTAGCGCCCGGTTTCAAAACTTCCAGAGCCTGCGGCAAAGCTTTTGTTAAATTATTCAGCTCGTCATTAACTGCAATTCTCAACGCTTGAAAAGTTCTGGTGGCGAAATTAATTCTGCCTTTTTGGTAAAAAACGGGTACGGCTCTTTTGATGATTTCTATTAATTGAAAGGTGGTTTTAATCGGAGAAATTTTTCTCGCTCTGATAATCTCTTCGGCAACATTCTTGGCAAATCTTTCTTCGCCGTATTCTCTTAAAATTTTTTCTATTTCTTGAAAAGACCAGTAATTAACTATTTTCTCAGCTGTTAATTCATTAGCTTCATTATTGTATCTCATGTCCAATGGCTCATTTTTTTTGAAAGTGAATCCCTTGCCGGATTCTTCAAAATGCCAACTGGATAATCCTAAGTCGAAAAGGATACCCGAAACATTTTTAAACTCTTCTTTTTTAACTATCTCTTTTAAATTGACAAAGTTACCGTTCGCGAAAATAATCCTTTTTTTAAATTCTATGTTCAATATTCCAGATTCCAAATTCTTTATCATCTCCGGGTCGGCATCAATTCCCAATACTTTTCCTTTGGGTATATTCCTTTCCAGAATCGCCAGGGTGTGTCCTCCGTTACCGATTGTCGCATCAATAAAATTTTCATTGGGCTGAGGGTCTAACAGCTCCGAGACTTCTTTTTGAAGAACAGGAATGTGCATCTTAAACTCCTAATTCTTTTAATCTTTCGGCAATATCCCCTACCGCGGTTTCGGTTTTTTTCTTATATTGCTGCCATTTTATTTCGTCCCAAAGCTCGATACGATTGTAAACACCGGCAATCACCACTTTCTTTTTTAAAAAGGCATAATTTTTCAGATAATCAGGCACCAAGATTCTGCCCAAATTATCAATCTCGGCTTCCATGGCGCCGGTTAACATTAATCTGGCAAACCCTCGGGCATCTGATTGGGATAATGGCAATTGGGCTAATTTTTTGGCTAAGTTTCCCCATTCTTTAACCGGATAAAGAAAAAGGCATTGGTCCAAACCTCTGGTAACAATTGCTTTTCGGCCTAAGACCTGTCGGAATTTCGCGGGAATCGCTAATCTTTTCTTCTCATCTATTGAATATGTATACTCACCTATAAACATGTTGGTAATGCCTAGTTTGTTCGGCTTATCCACAGAAATGGGGGCTTATCCACACCTTTATCCACAATTCCCCACTTCACTTACTTTATACCCCACAGGACATCCACAGTCAACCACTCTCATCCATTTTTAAAATATGAGGAAAATCTCTATTTTTTGCACAGTTAATACACAAGCGAACTTTTGTTGCACAAAAAAAACCCGCCTCTGCGGCGGGTTTCTCTTTTAAAAAACCTTACTTATTTATCAGCAACTTAAATTCATTAGGGTCGATTTCAACCTTATATCCCCTTTTTATTTCACCGGATAAAATAGCTGAAGCCAAAATATTTTCTACCTTGTCTTGCATTACCCTTTTCATTTCTCTGGCGCCAAAGGTCGGGTTATAACCCAACTCCGCAATTTTTTGCTTAAGTTCAGAAGTAATCACAAACTCAATTTCTTTTTCTTTGAGATTCTTTTTTAACTTTTGCAAAAGCAATTCAGCCACATCTAACAGATTTTCTTTGGTTAAGTTTTTGAAAACAACCACCGCATCGAAACGGTTAATGAATTCCGGCCGGAAAATGCTTTCTTTAAAGATAAAATCCAATAACTGTTCTTTAATTTCCGACATATTCAGGCCTTTTTTGACGGCCTCCAGAATAACTTGGTAACCGGCGTTGCTGGTCGCAATAATAATGGTATTTTTAAAATCAACCTTTCGGCCCAAACCGTCGGTTAAAATGCCTTCGTCTAAAACCTGCAGAAACAGATTTAAAATGTTCGGATGAGCTTTTTCGATTTCATCCAACAAAAGCAAGGCAAAGGGCGTTTCTCTGACCTTAGTGGTTAAAAGGCCTTCCTCGCCCGGCCCGCCGATCAAGCGGGCGATATCGGGCACGCTTTGGAACTCAGACATATCTAATCTCACCATTCTTTCTTCCGAACCGAAATAAATTGAGGCCAAAGCTTTGGCAGTTTCCGTCTTGCCCACCCCGGTCGGCCCTAAGAACAGAAAGCAGCCCATGGGGCCGGATCTGACCTGGACTTGAGCTCTGGCTCGCCTTAAAGCGGCGGCGACATCGTTAACCGCCTCGGCTTGGTTTATGATACGTTGGTGAATTAAATTCTCCAGATTTAAAAGCACTTGCCGTTCCCGTGCCTCTATTTCGCCAACCGGAATTTGCGTTTTTTCTGAAACTAATTTAGCAACATGGCGGGGCAACAAAACTTTTTCCTTGGTTTGAGACAAATAAACCATGGCTTCGTCCAGTAATTCCAGCGCTTTCTCGGGAAAAGGAGTAGCCGGCAAGTATTTGTCGCAATAATTAATGAGATCTCTTAACGCCGGATAAGAAATGAATTTTTTTGACCTGTATTCCAGAGACAAAGAAAGATTTTCCAAAAGCATCAAGGTTTCTTCTTCCGAAATTTCGGCTACTTCCACTTTTTCAAATAACGAAAGAATGGTCGAGTTCTGTTCAATGTTTTTATGCAAACCTTCAAAAGTGGTAATAGCCACGACTTGGAAGGTGATCAAAGGCAGATAGGGCGAGATAATGCCGGAAATATCAAGGGTACCGGGTCGGGGCGCAACAAAATTGGCCCCCACCAAAATATTAAAAAAGGCAAAAACAAAAA
>JAVHRH010000068.1:19425-29519 GCA_036171555.1 Parcubacteria group bacterium
AGGTCGCGAAGAAGAAATAATCCGATCCCGTAGGGGCGCAACATTTTGCGCCCCGACGAAATTATGAAAATCGTCAATCACTAAAATAACGTTACCGGCGCCAATCGCTTCCCGAAAAATTAAATCTAAAACGTTGCCGGCTTCCCCGATACTTTTGGTTTGTGCCAATAAATTAGCGATGTCCAATTGAACAACTCTTTTATAATTTACTTCCGGTAAGCTTTCGCCCAAAGCCGACCTGACGGCTAAGGCCTGAATCATGCTTTTACGGCCGCTGCCTGCCTCACCCACAATTAAAACGTTGTTGTTGCTTTCTCGTCTGGATAAAACCCTTTCCATTTCTCGAATTTCTGTTTCGTGGCCAATCGTTCCGGGAAAACCTTGCCTTCTCACCACTTCCGACCAATCGGTCGAGTAGCGGTCTAAGGTGATGGTATAGCCTGAAGCCCATTGCTTGGCTAAAGAGCCCTGTTTTAATAAATTTTTCCTTGTCCAGAATTTCTTTTTTTCTTCGATTTTTCTTTCCAAATACTCCAACCAACGAGTTAAACTTTCAATATCTTCGGCTTTTAAATTGGCGTCAATCAAAATTCCTTTAAAAAATGGCTCGAATTTGGCTAAGGCCACCAAAATATCTCTTTCCGACACCCTGATATGTTTTTTAATTTGAGCTGTTTTTAAAGAATCTAAAATTATTTGTTCGAAAATCGAATCAGCTTCGGGATTTATTTTTTTCAGATAATCTTTCAATGCACCCTTGATTTCATTAAAATTCAGAAGAAGCCGGGAAAAAATAAAATTCAATTCGCTGTTATCTTTAAGAAGACGGTAGAACAACAGGGTTGAATTATTTTTCGATTGGCTGACGGCCCGGGCGGTTCTGAAACTCAAAAATTCAGCCAGATTGAATTTATCTGGACTTTCAACGGCTTCATCGACAGTCGCTTTAAACTGAGGACGCTTCAGCTTTGAATCCATAAATAACAGTTTTAGCCAGGCGATGAAAAAGAAAGATAAAGAAAACATGGTTAATCCCAAAAGTTTAGCCTGTATTATTTTAGTAAAATTATCAGTAAAAAATCCGTAGACAAATAATAAAAAGAGGACGGCAAATGAGTTCCAGAAAAAAGTTTTGAAAAATTTAGCGAAATGAAAAAACGGCAGTCTTTCCCACCAGATCGCCCTATAAATCGCCGCGGTTTTTAAGTTGAAAGTGACCATCTATTGAAAAATAAGCCTGAAACCAAGAATTAAACCGGCAATTATAATAAATGGCAGGACCAGCCAACTCAAAAAAATAATTAAACCAGCGAAAATTATAAAAACTTCCGCTATCAGACCGACGATGATGAAAAAAAGGCGCAAAATCCCGCCGAAAATCCTAAAAATTAAATTGGTAGCCAAAGCTTCCAAATAGCGACCGGCGTCAAACCCATGGCCATAGCTCATCTTGTACCTCCGCCATGGATAGAAAAGCGTCTTTGATAACAGGCCGATAGAAAAATAATTCAGATTAAACTTAAGAAAATTCCGCCAAACCTGTAAAATTCCTCCGGGCGTTTCGAAAAACTGCCAAGCCAGATATTGAAAAATTATGTTTTGCGTCATTTTATTAATTTTATGCCCAAACCGGCGATTTGCATTCCGCCGTAAATTAAAAGAAAAGCCAAAATTGAAAAAACAGCCAAGTTTAAAATCTGGGCAATGCTACCTGGCGGTAAAAATCCTTTTAATTGCTCGCTAATCATATTTTGCAGCTGGGCCTGGATATCTTGGCTCCCACCTGTCTGAGAAAGCGTTGTTTCAGGCGTCTGGAAAATTTCCGGTACCGCAACCTTAGCGGTGTAAATTTGATATGAGTAAAATAAAGTCCAAACGATTAAAAATAAACCGGCGGAAAAAACCAACCAACCGATAATTTTTGTGTATTTCATAAAGCAAGCGTTAGCACGGGCCTATAATTTAACCACTTGACCTTTCCTTTTAATAGAATAACATAAAACAAATAAGCATCATATAGCGTATTTGACAATTTTATCGGAAAGGGGGTGTATTATGAATATCTTTGAAATCATTCTTCTGATCGGCAGCTATCTTCTGGGTTCCGTACCCTTTGGCCATTTGATGGTCAAAAAGAAAAAAGGTATTAATATTTGCCAAATTGGCAGCGGCAGCGATGGCGCAACCGCCATCGCCCGGGAATTGGGCAAGGAATACGGAAGGATTGTCTTACTCTTAGACATATTCAAAGGTTTCCTTGTGACCGCCTTGGCCTTCATCTTCTTCAGATACAACTTATGGATAGTCGGCTTAGCCATAGCTGCGGTTGTTGCCGGCCATGTCCGGTCTATTTTCCTGGGGTTCAAGGGAGGCAAAGGAGTCGCCACATTCATCGGCGTCGTTATTTCCCTGCTGCCTTTCTGCTTCACCCAATTCCATCATCCTTGGACATACGCCGGTATACTGATGGTTCTCGCCGGATGGTTGACTGTCCATAAGATAAGACGGCAGATGGGATTGTCCAGCTTGCTTCTGATGGGCCTGCTCATTCTCTACTTCGGCCTGCTCGCCCTTTTCACTGATTTCTCTGACTATATCATCCTGGTTGGATTCATTGCCGCGATTGCTATTTTTATTTTCTACAACCACCGCGGCAATTGGCGCAGGATAAAGCAGGGCAAAGAACCCACTACCGACCTGATCTGACGTGTCTTATTTGATGCGGCCAACGCAAAGGCCATCGCTATCGCGATGGCCTGTTTTTTTATCTTAACCTCATTAATTCTTCCAGCGTATCTTGAGGTATAATCGGCCGCTCTCCAGCGGGTGTTCGGCCGGGATATCGCCAGGCCGAGATTATTTTCATACCCTTGGGCCTTTTTAATATGACGTACATTGCCCAAGCCTCAGTCGGGTGCTTCTTCGTTCCGGTTAACTGCATCGTCGCAATCGTTCCTTCGGCAATTCCCTCTTCCACCCTGTCAGGATGCCTCAAGATTCTTAAAACTCTCTTTTCAGAAAAACGATATTGCTTCAGTTTTGCTTTGGCGTGTTGTGTCCAAAAAGTTTTCTGCTCTGCCCGGCTAGTTAGTATCATACGTGATAGAAACCTGCACTTCGATTTTGTTTTCACCGGTTTGAATTGAAGGAACCGTTGTTCCGCCGCCCAGACCTAAAGGCGCCGCCTCTTTCAGGCTGTAAAAATAAGGCAGAATGCTGTTTTCGCTGAAATTGCTGATTTTGATTAACTTAATGCCCAATTGTTTAGCCAAAGTTTCAGCTTTGCTTTTGGCATCATTAATGGCTTCGGTTCTGGCCTGATCTTTAATCGCGTCTTCCTGGTCAACGGTAAATTGCAAATTACTCACTTCATTGGCCCCGGCACCGGTTACCCCTTCAAAGATTGTACCGACTTTACTCATGTCTCTGATTTTTATTTCTAAAGATTGGGTAATTTCATAGCCGACGAGCACTCGTTTTCCCGGCGGATAAGGATAGATTTGGGTTTCAACTTTTTGATATTCATAACGCGGATAAATCGAAAAGTTGGTTGTTTTTAAGTCTCGATCTTCTATTCCCTGTCCTTTGACAAAACTAATTACCGCATTCATTTTCCCGGTGTTATCCGTCATCGCTTCGGCTACAGTTTTTGCGTCGCTGACAACTGAAGCTGAAACTTGAGCCAAATCGGGTTTGACATAGATGGTACCGGTACCGGAAAAAGTCATGGTATTTTCCGGCTTTTCTATTTTATTTTTAACATCAACTAAGGTCGAAAAAATAAGAACGACGACAAACAAACCTAAAATTATAACGAATATATTTTTTGTTTCTTCTTTTAGCAAGCTTTTATCCATAAAAGCGCAGATGAAGAAGAAGCGAAGCTTCTTCGCCTATTCCTCTTCCTTTTTAGTTTCTTTTTTGATTATTCGCCAATGGTAAAGATATAAAGGCAGGCCGACCAAAATCATAGCCAAACTGGTTGAAGTGTTTTTCTGCCTGTTTGAAGTTAAATAATCTATTTTAGTGCTGTCCGCCTGGCATTTTTGGTAATTATCTAAAAAGTTTTTAAGTATAGTCGTTTCGTCGGCAGTTAAACCATCGGCTAGCTGAGGTGCTGCCAATTTGGCAATTGGCAATGGCGATTGGCAAGAATAAATTTGCTGGAATCTTTCCGGCGCTTCGGCTTGTTTAAAAATAAATATCTTCAGGCCCATGTCAATAATTCTGACGCTGCCGATAACCAAGAGCACCAATCCGATAATGGTGAAAAGATATAAATAAATTGTCCTGACTAAAGTATGTTTGGTGGCCATGTTCTAATTATAGCATTTTGAAAGAAAAAGACACGACCTGAAGTTTTAGGTCGTGTTATTGTTATCGTCATCACTATCGTGGTAAGGACGGCGATAAGGAGAGCTCGGTCGCTCTCTTTGGGGTGCCACCAGTTGTGGTTGTTTTATTGGCAGGCTCTTTTTCCAGCTCTGCCAGTTTTTCCAAGGACCATAAGCTGATCTAAAAGCTGAGTTCCTTAGAGACCACGAATCATCAGCCGAGCCGGGATCGGGTCCGTAGACACCGAAAACGTTTTGTCCCAAACTACCACGAGACAGCTTACCATCTTTGCCCGTAGTAATTTTGTAGACCCAACCAGGCCCTCGCATCGGCACATAGGCGCAGAAAAACGAGGTATTGCCTTCTCTGACTTCTTTGGGGACAAAAACTTCACCACCTTTCAATATCTCTTCGTAATCTATCGTCTCCATGATTCACTCCTATTCCATTTGAAATTTTGAGATTAAGAAACTGAACTTATTCTACCAAAGGTTGTTAAATTGTCAAGTCGTATTTTATTTCAAAGCTATTGAATTCGGCTTGATAGTTTTCCCAATTAGTTTCTAAGTTCTCAACCTTGGCCCAGAAAGGACCTCGCGCGGCCCATTTAACCAAGGCTGCCACGCTTGACTCATCTCCTTCCAGAATCGCTTCAACCCGGCCATCTTTCAGGTTTTTTATCCAGCCTAAAACCGACAGTTTCTCCGCTTTCTTTTTGGCGTTTTCACGAAAAAAAACGCCCTGGACCCGACCGGAAACAAAAAGATGGGCCCTGGCTTTTTCTTGAGGCCCATTGTTTTTATCGGCATTTTTTCGGAAAATACTTAGCATCTACCTGTGCCAAAACATAATTTGATTCAAAATAGAAGCCGGCAAAAGATTCGGCAAAATAGCGTTGAAACAAAAAGCAACGGCAAAAACCGCCAAAACAATTGCTGCTAATAATTCAAAATGTAACATACTATTTTTATCTTAATTTTTACCTCCTCGACCTGCCCCGTTAGATTTCTACGTGGTGGGTGGTACAGGATTTGAACCTGTGACCCCTGCAATGTGAATGCAATGCTCTACCACTGAGCTAACCACCCAAAAATCTAACGGGGTGTGAACGCAACGCTCTACCACTGAGCCAAGTGCCCAATTATATCTGTTAATTTAACAAATTTTATCGTTTTAGTAAAGAAAAAGGTGTGTTTTCTTCTTCCCTCTTATTGAAGAAAACACACCACACACTACTTAGCGGATTAAGATGAACGCCAGCCGAAAAGACAAAACCATGGGGAACCAGCCGGCTATCACCAACCATGTCGGCGTATTATATTTCCAGCTTTTTGTCCACAGATTGGGAACCTCATAAAATACGATCATGCAAACAGTTAAACCGACAAATGGTATCCACCAGGGTGTTTCCATCCAGTTCCACAGAAGATTTGTGGTCAGAGAGATAACGCCCCAAACAGGACAGACGATGGCGAAATATTTCGCTCTTAAAAATGGTTGGTGAAAAAGGATCCACCAGCGCAGTTTTTTTATTCCTACCCAATCAATCAACAAGCCGATAGGCATACCAATCGCAAAAGCGATAAGTGCATCTAGTATTTCTCCCTTCAAAAAGGCAAGAAAAAAGAGAATGATGCCGCAAATCAATGCTAACCATCTTATTTTCATTTGTGCTGTTCCCTCCTTTCAGCAATTTTGACAAATACACCGTTTATATTCTAAAACAAAACTCTCAAAAAATCAATGACCTTCGCCCGCCCTGGGCGGGCGAAGGTGGAAAAGAGGATTTATCTTCTTTGACTGCCGAAGGTCGAAAAGAATGCACCATTCTTTGAGCATTAAACTCTTCGTGGTTTGTCATCTTTTTAAAAGTCGGATACAATTAAAATATCATGCAAGTTTTTGAATTTCATTTTAATCCACAAAAAAGAGACGACCGCCAAAGCGATTTAATTTTTGACAGTTTTTGCTATGAACCGAGCAATCTTTACGAAAAAAGAGTCGGCAGTTTATATCTGGTGGGTTTATTAAAAAACGCTTTGCCGCAAAACACGAAGTTCCTGGATATTTTAGCTAAAACGGTTAAAGAAAAATATTATCAATTATCAGCCGGCTCATCGGAAAAATCCCTTAAATTCAGCTTAAAAAAAACCAATGAATTCTTGGAAAAAATCGCCCGCGGCGGTGATGTCAGCTGGCTGGGAAATCTGAATCTTGCCATAATTTCCCTGAAGGACCTCGAACTTAATTTTACTAAAATCGGCGATTTAAAAATACTTCTGTTAAGAAATAATCAGATCATTGATATTGATAAAAATTTAAAGCTGGAAGACATCGAACCCTACCCTTTGAAAATTTTCGGCAATATTATTTCCGGCAAATTAGCTGAGGATGATATTATTTTGGTTTTAACTAAAGAAGTATTTGACTCTTTTTTAGAAGCGCAACTTCTGAAAGATTTAGCCGCAATTTATCCTTTTGAACCTAAAAAACTAAAACAGATTTTGGACAGCAAGAAAGATAATTTGTCGGATATTAAAGGAATCTGTTTTTTATTAGCTTTAACCAAAACAGTTTCCACCAAACAGAAAGGAACTTTTGAGAAATCAAGAGCTTTAAAGCTTTTTTCTTTTAAAAAAATTGTTCCCCAATTAAAGTTGCCAAAAATTAAGCTACCGAAATTTTCTTTAAAGAAGTTGCTCCGCCTTTGGTGGACACAAATCGAGTCAAAGAAGCTACGCTTCTTTTCCAGCTTCGCTTTTGCTACGCGAAAGCTCGCTAAAAAAAGAAGTTTAATTTTAATCTCTTTATTGGCTATCTTCTTAATTCTGGGCTCTTTTATCTTTAACAAGCTGGAAGAAAAACAATCGAAGATTTATCAGGCACAATTAAATCAAATCCAGATAAAAGTCAGCCAAGCGGAAAATTATCTGACGGTTGGGAAGAATAATCAAAAAATGCTGAATCGGGCCAACGTTTTATTGAAAGAAAGCTGGAATGAAATCTCTTCTTTGTCCAATACCGCCTCAAGCTTTTCTTCAACCTTATCGACCCGCATTTTTAATTTAAAAAACACCGTCTCGCAAGACCTTTCTCAAATAAATAATTTAAAGGTAATCAACGATATCCAGCCGATTTTTGAATTTAAAACTAAGGAGTTTATTCCCTTGAGAATTACAGCTGAAACAAAAAATCTTTATCTTTTCAGCCCTTATTCGGAAAACGTCTTTAAAATAGATGAAAAAAACACGGGAAAAATTCTGACGATCAGTAAAAATATCCAGGCGGCAAACTCACTGTCTGATTCTGTTTTATTATTCTCCAAGCCTAATTTTATTATCAGTTTAAAAGACGAGAGTTTTGGACCGACAATCGCTCTCGGTACTCCTTATCCTAATTTCAACTTCAATACTTTTTCTTCTTACCAGTCCGGTCTTTACTTCTTGGACAGCCAAAAAGGAGCCATTGTCAAATATAATTATTTGGGAAACTCCAGCTGGGAGGCGCCCTACCTTTGGCTGAGTAAAGAAGTTAAAAACGCCACTGATTTCAGATCAATAGCGGTTGACGGTTCGGTCTGGATCCTCACTAAAAATAACGCCGTTCAGAGGTATTATGCCGGCCGACTGCAGGAAGATTTAAATCTGGATATTTTTCCTGAAATTAAAGACATTACTAAAATTTTTACAACGTCCCAACTCCCCTATCTTTATCTCTTAGAACCATTGCAAAAAAGAATAATTGTTCTCGCCAAATCTGGTCCGACGAGCTCTCCCCAAGCCGGCCAAATCCTTTATCAATTCTTTAGCTCCCAGTTTGACAACTTATTGGATTTTACGGTTTCTACAAACGGCCGGACAATCTATCTTCTTAACGGCTTTAAAATATACCAAATAAGCTTTTAACACCGAGTCCCGACGCGCCGTCGGGGCGAAGGTCGAAAAGAGAATGAAATTCTCTTTGAGCTAAAAAAACAGTCCCGAATCGGGACTGTTTTTTGTATTATTTCAGTTCTACTTTAGCGCCGGCAGCTTCAAATTGTTTCTTCAAAGCTTCGGCTTCCTCTTTTTTGGCATTTTCTTTAACCGTTTGAGGTCCGGTGGCCGTAGCATCAACTAAATCTTTGGCTTCTTTCAATCCTTTCTGAGTAGCATCTCTGACAACTTTAATCACTTCAATCTTTTTGTCGCCCACCGCCGTCAAAACTACGTTGAAAGAAGATTTTTCTTCTACCTCAGGAGCCGCCGCTGCGTTGGGAGCTATCATGGCTACGGGAGCTGCCGCTGAAACGCCGAATTTTTTCTCCAGAATCTTGACTAAGTCGGCTAAATCCAAGACACTCATCTTCTCAATTTCTTCCACTAACTTTTTGAATTTTTCTGGAACCTCAACGGGTTCCTCTTTTTTTGCTTCTTTTACTTCTTCTATCATAGGTTTGAAAATTAGAAATTAAAAATTATGTTTTGGCTTTTGCTAAAACAGTTATTAGACCTTTAATGTTGTAATTTAATGCATAAACAAAGTTAGCAACGGGCGCCTGGATACTGCCGACCAACTCGGCTAACAATTCTTTACGGCTCGGCAATTGAGCCAATATGATAACTTCCTCGTTGGTTTTCATCTGGTTTTCAATAAATCCGCCCAGAATCTTTAATTTATCGTTTTCTTTTGAAAATTGATAAGCCACTTTAGCCGATGACAGTTCATCACCGAACCCGAAAACAAAAGCTAATTCTTCTTTGAACTCGTTTTTATCAAAAAACGGAGTTGAAGATGAGGATTTATCCTCATCGCCTATTAATTTTTTTTCTCTAAGAACTCTTTCGGCCAAAGTTTTTTTAATCACTTTTAAATTGCCATCAATCGCTTTCACCTTCCTTCTTAAGAGGGTCATATCTTTAACTTTCAAACCCGTGATGCCGACCAAAATTATTGCTTTTTGTTTGGCAATTTTATCTTTTAAGTCTTCCATTATTTCTTGTTTTTGTGTTTTATTCAGAGCCATAAAAAAACTGCGTTTTAACCGCAGACAAATATTTAAATGTAAGAGGCCGAACCTCATACATTGTTTCCTCGGTGGGACTTATGGACGCCCACTGTCTGCGGATATATTCTAAGCTTATACTATCTTAAACTATCTGTCAAGATATTTCGCTCGATTAAGGTTGTGTTCCTCAAAAGTCTTACTGAAAATAGTTTTGCCTTCAGGTGTTGATAAATAATACCAATAATCACTGCTTTTCGGATAAATTGAGGATGCTATGCTCTCCAGTCCCGGATTACAAATTGGAACTCCGGGCAATCCCCTTCTTTGGTAAGTTTCAGGGGCTGAGTCAACTTGCAAGGCCATGCCTATTTTCAATCTTTTCCATAAAATACCCGCTACCAATTCTTTATCAGCTTTGGTTTTAACTTCTTTTTCCAGAATGGAAGCCATAATAATAATTTCGGGAGTAATTTTAAGATCAGCAATTTTTTTATCGAAATTATCCCGCATTAACTTAACAATTTCTTGGCTGGCAACTCCGTAAGAAATCTCGTACGTGTCGGGAAAAAGATAGCCCTGATTGCTCTCTAAGTCGGCTAAATTAACTTCGGTAATTCCGGCTATTCTTTGATAAATTTGTTCAGCTGTAAAACCTTCGGGTACGATTAAATTGATTTTGGCAGTTTTGCCGGCGGCTAGTTTCTGGGCGATTTCCGAGTTATCCATTGAAGGAGAAAAAAGATAAGTGCCGGCCTGAAGCTTATCGGCTTTG
>JAVHRH010000069.1:0-29385 GCA_036171555.1 Parcubacteria group bacterium
GGGAAGAAAAAATATAACCAAGTGGAATTAAATTGGCAACGTACATGCCCGCCACCAAAAAATGAAAATCATCTCTTTCACCGTGGTTTTTATCCAAATATTTGGCGATAAAAGGCTGAATAATTGATTTTGTCAGCCAATAGGCGGTCGCCACAAACCCCACCATTTCCAAATTGCCGCCCTGGATTTGTTTGGTTAAAAAAATGGCGAAAATGGGACCGATTAATCCCCAACCGGACTGCAACAGGAAGTCAGACATGATCAAGGTTTTAATGACTTTATTGATGTTAACCATATAGCAAGCTTTCGCTACGCGAAAGCGCAGCTGGAAAAGAGGATTTATCCTCTTTGACCGTTAATTATTAATTATCTTTTTGGCGCAATTTTTTGAAAAAATTTTTTAATATTGTCAGAAAAAATTTCAAAGCTCAATTTGATTAAGATGATAATGCCAACCAAAGAAATAACGATTTCGGCTCCTCTCAGAAGAAAACTGAAGGTAACCCCAACCGCCGCTCCCAAACCAAAAGAACTAAAAACAAAAGCTTCGGCAACGTCTAAGCTGCCAAAACCAGCTGGCGTCGGAAAGCTATAAGCCAGGTAAAGGAAAGACATCAAAGACAAAGCAATCAGAAGGCTGACTTGATGCGTTAAGAAAAACATCAGCAGCCAGCAGCGGAAAAAGATTAAAAAATATCTTAAAAAGGCTATGCCTAATCCTTGCCACATGGTTTTTTTCTTAAATTCAAAAAAAGTAAAAATTTCCCTTTCAATCTCCTGAGTTATATGGCCGTCTTTTATTTCTTTGCCGAAAAAACGCCAAATTAGCTTAAAAATGCTCTCTTTTCGGAACGATTTAAAATAGAAAACAAATAAGCCTAAACTCAAGGCGCCAATAATAACGGCGGCAGCTAAAGCCACCTGGCGAGGCAAAGTGTGGTTTAGAAGAAGAAAGGACAGGAAACCGCCGATTAGAAAGAACCAAGCCACACTGGCACTGAGCATTTTTTCAATGATAACGGCAGCACAATTTTTCCCCCAAGGAATATTAGTCTTTTTATGCAAAGCATACGTTCTAAAACCCTCGCCGCCAAAAATAGCGGTGGGGGTCAGTAAATAGGTGATGGCGTTGCTGGAAAAAACAATTCTTAATAAGGTTTTTTTAGAATAATCACTCCCTTGAGAATGCAAAACAAATTGCCACTTCCAAAGACCAACTAACCAAATTATAAGAGTAACGAGAAGAATAATTAAACTTTCCTGACCTGAAAAACTAAAGATAATTTTTTTTACCTGTTCCCAACCAACCAGATTCAAAACCCACACAAACATGCCTATACCGACTAGAAAAGAAAGCAGAAAAAATAAAATCTTTTTCATGATTATTTAGTGGGTATTAACATAATTAGTCAAAGAGGATAAATCCTCTTTTCCATCTGCGCTTTTGCTACGCGAAAGCTTGCTATCTAAAAAAGAAACGATTACTGAGCTGATTTTAGGCGAATTCCAGGAATAGTCATGGCCATTAATTTGAAAAACTTGTGAAAAAGAAATGTTTTGTTCGTTTAATTTAGCCCAAAACCATTTAAAAGGTGCTGCTAACGCGGTCGAGAGCAACGGTTTGACGTTCCCCTCAACCAGACTGTCTTTACCGTTATTATTCAGCTGCAGAATATTGTTTGATTTAAAATTATCCGCCCAAAATGGCGTACCGGCAGTTATCGCGTAAACCGAATTTTGCACTTTAAAAGAAAGCTTTCGGTATGTTTCGCTAACAAAATCACCGCCATTAGAAAGACCGGCTAAAATTATTTTTTTATCAGGGAAATTTTTGTTTAAAGCTTCGATTTTAGCGGCCAAGTCTTGAGAGGAATTCGAAAAAGAATTAAAGAATTCTTTCGCTCCGCTAATTTTTCCCAATAAATTTTCTCTGGTCCTTTGATAAGGCAAAACTATAGAATTATATCCTAATTGATTAAGGGTTTGTTGAATACCCTCAACCACCGGAGCAAAATCTTTGGCTTTGTCCAGGGGCGTATTTCCCCAGCCGCCGGAATTAAAAATAATAATGACATCTTTATTCTGAACGGATTGGCTAATTTCCGGCAATTGAAAATTATCCGGCAAAACGATGGGCCCGAAAAGAATTAATAAACCGGCTGATAAGGCTGAAAATAAAATTAAGTATTTTAATTTTTGCATTCTTGACAAAATATTTTTTCAACGGTTCTGATAAAATCAAGCAGAACCGGATCGTCAATAATTTCTTTTATCCATCTCATCCAAAGCCGATGTTGAATTTTCCCATACTTTTTCCAGTATTCCAAACCTTGCAAAAGATTTTCAGCCTTATCAGCTTGTTTCACGTACCTACCTTCTTTTGTCAGGCCATTTTCAAAATCCAGCCAGAGATTTTTAATTTCGGCTTTTAAATCGGCGGGTAATTTTTTGATAAGCTTGTTTAAAGAATGTGATTCTAATTTAAACTTATCTTTTTGTTTTTTAATTTTTAAAGATGGAGTAAATTTCGGCCAATTTTGTAAAACTTCCATCATTTTCTTTTTGTTTTTAGGCAATAAAGGATCGTAAGGCGTCAAATCCGGGGCATAAACTTCGCATAAATCATGGACTAAAGCTAATTTAATCACTCTTTCCAGGCTCATTTTTCTTTTTCTGGCCAATAACCAAGCTAAAATCGCCATTCTGAAAATATGTTCGGCCGTACTTTCCGGATTTTTAATTTGGTGAACCACCCAGCCTCTTCTGAATTTTCTCTTCAGTTTGCCTATTTCAATTAAAAAATTAAGGATTTCCTCCATCGACTTTACTTTATCATCTATCTGGTCAACAAAAAAGAGGGGCAAAACGCCCCTCTTTTAGCTATTAAAATGCCGTTCTAGCTAGAATTGTATCTTATTTTCTTTATCTTGTAAGCTGTCTGGATGGGAGAAGAAACAATAACTTTATCGCCCGCCCGATGGCCCAGCAAAGCTTTGCCTACCGGCGATTCATTGGAAATCTTACCGACCGAAGGATTGGCCTCCAGAGAACCGACTAAGGTGAATTCATCGTTCTGACCGTCAACTTCCACCGAAACCGTCGCCCCCAGATTAATGGTATTTTGTCTTTCCTTGTTGGGGCTTTTGATAATTTCAGCATTTTTCAAAGTATTCTCCAATTCGGCCAATCTTATTTCCAAAAAGCTCAAATCTTCCTGAAAAGCCAAGTATTCGGGATTCAAATCTTCTGAATGTAAAAGCTTCGGAGATTCTCCTTTGGTTTTAGCGAGCTTTAGCTCTTTCAGATCGCGATATTCCCGTTTTAACCTTTCTAATCCTTCTTTAGTTAAATAAAACTTTTTTTCCTCCATGTTTTTTATAAAATCCCCTGTAGCGAGGGGACTTATAGTTTTTAATTAGTGTGGCTATAAATCCTCTCAGCAAATCATTTTACCAAAAGTCAAAACCAAAATGGCGTAAGACCATTTAGCAAGATGAGGATTATTTCTGATTTTTTCTTTACTGGTTATTATCATGTTTTAGTTTAGAAAATTAAGTAAGATGTCTTTTTTTCTTTGTTTTCTAAAGTTTCTTTCCGTATAATCCATATTAGACAAACCATGAAAGGTTGTCAAGTACCAAGCTTTCGCTACGCGAAAGCGCAGGTGGAAAAGAAGATTTATCTTCTTTGACTGCCGAACTCCGCTACGCGGAGCAAGCCGAAAAATAGAGTTACACTATCGGCGGATTCCAACCCTTAGGCGTTAGAGGCAATTCCCCGACTGAAACATCAATATGTTTTACGCCAGATTCTAATCTTATTTCTTTGGCGATGAAATTTTCAATGCTTTCCAAATTAGGCGTAACAATGCTGACTAATAAATTATATCTCCCAGAAATTTTTACTAAATGATAAACCAAAGGAGATTTTTCAAATTTTTCGATAAGTTGATTAATTGTTTTATTGTCTGCTTCAATTTCAATGTGGGCACTGACTGAATATACTTTTCCCATATTTAACAACCCTTGAATTTTCAAAACTCCGTCTGCTATCAATCTTTCTACACGATTTTTAATGCCGACGGGGCTTAGCCCTGTTCCTTTGGCAATTTCCACAAATGATTCTCTACCATCTTTGGAAAGAGCCTGAATAATCTTTAAATCCAATCCATCTAGTCTCTCTAAACTCCAAGGCGCATAAGCAGAATATCCTTCAACAGAAAAATCAGCTAAACCTGTTCTATCGCACAAAACAGCAAATTTTATATCTTTTATTTTTAATCTTTCTTTTTTAGCCCTCATCGCCTCCATGGCTCTTTTATAGCTTTTGCCAGAAATTATATCATTATCAACCAACAATATTTTTCTTCCCCTAATCTTTTCCTCTGCCAACATCTTTCCGTTATCGTCCATCTGGACAAAAATAATATTTTTATTTTTGTGGCTTAACCACTGATAAAGACCTAGACCATAAATGTAGCCATCGTCTCCCAAACCAACAATAGCTCCCTTGTCTTTTTTAAAATATTGGACAACGCTTTTGCCGATACCATCGATAAATTTTTGAATTGGCGGAAGATTATAGAGAATATTTTTCGGCATATTTTTTAACATAATATTTTATTAATTGATCTTTAATTTCAGGATTAGCAACCGCAATCAATAAATCAACTTTATCATGCTGCCTCCCGGGAATAAATTCGTAATCTTTATAATTGCCGTCGGAATCAACGCTAATCACCGAGCAACCGGCACATTTTGCCATCGGAAAACCGGGATCGATTTCCGAACGGGGTTCATCAAACATTACATAAGCATCAATTAAGCCCGAAGCCAAATAAGCATAAATAAATGAACCGCCCTGTGGATAAAGCAGAGATTTAGAATGCAGATTTTTTAATAAATCTCCGAAAATATCCAAGAATTTAGAAGAGTATTGAGAGCTCATTACATAAGAGGCTAAAACAATGGGTTCAGTTATTTTTTTTCTAGATGAGGAAAAAATTTTCTTCTTCCCATTATTTTTCATATCTAATAGATAGTTTTCACCATTATTCATAATGTAAAATTTTTCATTCAAAATGTCAGCAATTCCAGTGGCAATTGGTCTTCTTTCTTTGTCATAAAAACTCAGAGCAGTGTACCAATTCTGTTCAAATCCCCTTAAAAAAAGAACTGAACCGTCAAAAGGGTCAATTGAACCATAAATTTCAGGATTTTCTCCGCCAGTTTTAATATCTCTACCGTCCGGCTCGGAAAAAATAGTTGCTTTTAATTTGTATTTTTTAACGAGTTTTTCCGCAATTTCCTCTCCTATTCTATCAATTCCGATTTCAATATCTTCCGGCCGATTTATCACCTCACCCAAAATCTCCCGGCCCTGGCCGGCCGCAGCTCTTTTCTTGACTTCTTCTGTAGTCAAAGTTAAATAATCAATGAGTAATTTTTTAATTTTTTCCTTGTCCATGACTTTTAATTTACACCCAATTAAACCACGCTGTCAAGCATCTCGCCAAGCGCTTTAATAAGAGATCCTGTATCTTTAAGAGTGCCGATGCTGATTCTAACTGCATCTTGCCCGTCAGCGGCCGATTTGGGCCTGACCAAAATACCTTTCTCTTTCAATCTTTCTATCAATTCTTTGGGATTGGGAACTTTCAGGAGTAAGTAATTAGCTGCGCTCGGATAAAAGAAAATCCCTTTTTCTCTCAAAAAATTCTCTAGTTTAGGCTTAGATTCCTCCATAACCTCCTTAATATAAGCTTCCATATATGGAATATCAGCCAAGGCAGACAGAATGCCGATTTTGGCGAACATATTAACGTCATAAGGTCCTCTGATTTTCAGCAATTCCTGGATATTTTTTCCATTAGAAATGACATAACCCGCCCGGCTCGCCACCAACCCAAAAGCTTTGGCGAAAGTCCTTAAAATATAAAGGTTGTCGTATCTTTCTATTAAACCCTTGGCCGTGATTTTAGCGAATTCAAAATAAGCCTCGTCGTGCAAAACAGCTATATCTTTTTCTTTCGCCTTAATTAAGATTTTTTCAATATCTTCGATGGAAATCGCACTGCCTAAAGGATTATTGGGATTGCAAAGAATAATCAATTTTACCTTTGGGTCTTCAATTAAATTAATAATTTCGGCCAAAGGCAGTTCTCCCTGTTCATTGTATCGCGGCTCTAAAATTTCGGCTCCTTGAATGCCGGCTGATTGATAGTGCATGGCAAAAGCCGGAAAAGGAATAATAACTTTATCCCCTTCGCCTAAATAAGCACGGCAGACAAGATCAATTCCCTGGTCGCCGCCATTAGTCACCATAGCTTCGTCCGCTTTTACTCCGGCATATTCGGCAATCTTTGCCTCCAAATCACCGTATTCCGGATAAACCTGTAATCTGTCTAGGTCAACAAACTTTCTCAAGGCCTCTTTGACTTTGAGGCTGGCCGGAGTCGTCCTCTCGTTGAAATCTAAAAGTAAATAATCTTTAGAACCGCGCCCTTCGAGGGGCGGTTTGTAATGACCCATTTTTTTGATTCTGTCTTTGATTGCCATTTTTTTAAATTAAACCTTTAGTGCTTGGTAATTCTTGTAAAATTCTTTTTTCTTTTGAACAGGCCATTTTCATGGCTTTACCGAAAGCCTTAAAGAGCGATTCGGCTTTATGGTGCTCATTTTCTCCGTATAAAATTCTGACGTGCAGGGTTGCTTCGGCATGCCTGACAAAACCCCAAAAAAATTCCTTAATTAAGTCCGAATATAAATCGCCAATTTTTTCTTTTTTGAACTGACAATCAAAATTTAAAAATGTCCTGCCGGAGATATCTGCCGACACTACCGAAAGCGCCTCATCTAAGGGAAAAACAAAATAACCGGACCGATTAATTCCTCTATTGTCGCCAAGGGCTTCTTTAAAAGCTTCGCCAAGACAAATACCAATATCTTCTACTAAATGATGCTGGTCAATTTCAATATCACCCTTAGCTTTAATCGTTAAATTAAATAGTCCGTGTTTGGCAAAATTATTCAAAAGATGATCCAAAAAAGGAATGGAAGTGGAAATGTTTGCCTTGCCCGTTCCATCGATATTTAATTCTATTTTTATATTGGTTTCTTTGGTTTTCCTTTGAAATAACGTTTTTCTTGACATATGTGTTATTTTATCATTATTTGACAAAAATTCAAATAATGATGTATTGTAAAATATGTTCTTTATAGGGAGGTATTAATAATGGAGAAAAAAATTCAGGCTATCTTGGTGGATATCGATGACTGTCTGCTGCCGACTGATGGCTACCCGTACATAGGCTACTTTCAGGGTCTGCAAATAATCGCCGGGTATGTGAAAAAAGCAAATGAAGGAAGATTTCCCAAAATAAGTTTTTGCACGGGACGGGACAGGAATTACGTCGAAGCGGTTGCTTTCTCTGTCGGCCGACCCAATTCCTGGTCGGTAATTGAAAGCGGCATTGCTCTTTTCAACCCGACAACCAAAGAACTAGTTTTAAATCCCGCCTTGACCCCAAAAGTCAAAGATGCGTTCGAAATCATTCGACAAGAAAGATTGCCGGGGATTCTCAACAGATTCACAGGACTATTTGATTACCCAGGCAATATGATCAACATAGCCCTGGAACGCAAATTCGGGATAGATACTCCGATTGAACAGTGCTATGCCGCAGTCAGGGAAGAACTCCAAGACCTAGAAAGCCAAGGATTAGTGACTATCCGCCACAGCCGGATTGCCGTGGATATCAGTCCTCAGGGAATCGATAAGGCTTCGGGCATACGATTTCTGTCTGAAAAGACCGGAGTGCGCCCCAGCCAAATGCTGGGCATCGGAGATTCAAAAGGAGATTTCCCGATGTTAAATCTGGTCGGCTATGTCGGCTGTCCCGATAACGCTAGCAAGGAATGCAAAGAGTTGGTCAGAAAGCGGCAAGGTCATCCTTCTCGCGCCGAATATGCTAAAGGCGTAGAAGACGTCATTAATCACTTCCGAATACATCATCTCATCGATGAGGGCTAATCCGCTCCAGCCCTCTTTTTTTTATAAGTTTATAAAGAAATTCAATTCCTTCGGTTCTTTTTAAAACATAATCTTTAAAGTATTTTTTTCCTTTTGGATTACTCACCGAAAAATAACGAAGCAGGCCCCACCATACTTGCATAACTGGAACCGCTATCGCCAACCAATAAATTTGATTTCTGTCAAAACACTGATTGTATACTTCATCAACGACTTTTAGAAACTTATCGTACAGAGTTTTATCGACCGGTGGATTGCGAAAAACGTTATCGGCAAAAAAATAGCCCAAATCGTATAAAATTCCTCCCCTTTCGTTCATTCCGGCATATTCAAAATCTAACAGATATAACTTGCCATCATTCCCAACGATAATGTTTTGGAAAAGAAAATCATTATGCGCCGGAACTCCTTTTTTAAGAATAGTAATTTTATTCTTAACTTCTTTCTCAATCTTTTTCAAATTTAAAATAGTTTTTATATCTATAAATTTAGGTATGGCATGTCTTTCAACGGCAACTCTATATTTAGCAAGCTCATCACGAAAAACATCATATTCATTAACAAAACAGACGTCGCTCGTATGAAAAATATTAAATAATTTCGCTAATTTTTCCTGATATCTCTTTGTTTTAAAAAGAGACAAGTCAAATAACTTTCCTTCAATATATTCGGCCAGCATTGTGCCGTCAGGCAGGTTAAAAGTTTCGCGGCTCTTTGGATTCAGAATATTTTTATTATTCAAAATATACAAATAATATCTTGGCAAAATCTGCTTTAATTTTTTGTTCCTGTTTAAAGCTAAAATGTTTTTCCCTTCAATTTTCCTGTTGATAACAGCTGTTTCCCAGGGCAAACGAACAAAAAATTTCTTGTTTTCATGTTGAACAATATAATTCCTGTTCGTCTGTCCGCCGGCCTTGGTAATTTTAATATTTTCCGGCCGCCAGTCCTTATTCAGACGAGAAATCAATTGAATATCTTTTTTAATCATTACATTTGAACCTTATTTCAACAGATTTTTTGTGGGCGTCTAATCCTTCCATCTCAGCAAATTTTGAAGCAACTTTAGCTAGTTTTTTAGCACCCTTTTTATTTATATATTGGTATGTTGGTATTTTAACAAAATCTTTCACTGATAATCCACCAGTATATCTAGCCGTTTTGTTGGTAGGGAGAACATGGTTTGTTCCTGAACAATAATCGCCAAAAGCTACGGCTGAATAATCGCCGAGAAAAAGAGAACCATAATTCTCAAATTGGTTAAGGTAACTTTTTGCATTTTTAACCTGAACTGACAAGTGCTCCGGAGCTATTTTATTGGCGATTTTAATCGCCTCCGCTAAATTTTTAACTAAGATTGTCTTTTTATTTTTGAACGCCCTTTTGATTATATTTTTCGTTACCAGTTTTTCGATTTGAAGTTTTAATTCATTATTTACTTTTTTGATTAAATCTTTAGAGTCGGTAACAAAAAATATTTTTGTCATCACGTCGTGTTCGGCCTGACCTAAGAGATCGGCGGCGATGAATTTGGGATTAGCATATTTATCAGCCACTAATAAAATTTCAGTCGGACCGGCTAAAAGATCGATCCCGCAATCCCCGAAAATTTCCTTTTTAGCCGTAGTAACGTAGATATTTCCAGGTCCGACAATTTTATCTACTTTTGGCACAGTTTTAGTTCCGTAGGCCATGGCCGCTACGGCCTGAACGCCACCAATATTAAAAATTGAATCGGCTCCAGCTAAATCGGCTGCGACTATTGTCGTTGGTCTTATTTTCGGCGAACAAACAATAATTTTTTTTACGCCCGCCACTATAGCTGGAACGATGCACATCAAAGAAGTCGAGGGTAATGGATATCTGCCCCCTGGAACATAAACTCCTATTTTTTCGATCGGAATAATTTTCTGCCCAATCGTTATTCCATTCTTTGTATATTCAAAATCTTTAAAATTCCGGAATTGAGCCATGGCAAACTCCTTGATATTTTTAGCTGCAACTTTTATTGTCTTAACGGTTTCTTTATCCACCATTTTATAAGCCATGGCTATTTCTTTTCTGCTCACTCTAAAATTATTCAATTTAATCTTATCGAAAACCTCCGTATATTTTCTGACGGCTTTATCTCCGTTTTTCTTCACATCTTCAATTATATTTTTTACTGTTCCCATGTTCTTAAATTGCCCTATTTAAAATCTATCATTTTGTCTTAATTCTGTAAAAGTTTTAAAATAAGATATTGCTATGGAAATTATTTTGGCGAAAAATATCGGATTTTGCTCTGGAGTCAAAAGGGCGGTTTTGATAGCTGAAAAAGCATTAAAAGAAGATAAAAAACCTATCCAGTTTTTGGGCGGTTTGGTTCATAATGAAAAAGTAATTGAAAAATTCAGAAAAAAAGGCGTCAAATTTATTAAAACATTAAAAGAGGCCAAGCCCGGCACTTTGATTATTCAAGCTCACGGTATCGCTCCTTTTTCCAAAAAAATAAACAAAAATATAGTCATCAGAGACGCCACTTGTCCTTTGGTTAAAAAAGCCCAATTAATTGCCAGATCTTTATACCAACAAGGATTTCAAGTAATTATTATCGGCGACAAAAAACACTCGGAAACCAAAGGAATCAAAGGTTATACTGATAATACGGCTCTAATCGTGGAAAACGAAAAAATAGCGGCAAAACTACCTAATTTTAAAAAAATCGGCGTTATCTCCCAAACTACGCAAGACTTAAAAAACGTTGAAAAAGTTTTGAATGTTTTGCAAAAAAAGGCAAAAGAAATAAAATTTATCAATACTCTCTGTCCGGAAACGCAGAACCGCCAGAAAAAATTAAACTTGCTTTTAAAAAAAACAGATGCTATTTTAGTAATTGGTTCAAAAAAATCGGCCAATACCGGCCGTCTGGTTAAAATCAGTGAAAATGCCGGTAAAGCCGCCTGGTCAATCAATTCCTTATCAGAGCTAAAGAAAATCAATTTAAAAAATATTTCTAATCTGGGAGTGATTTCCGGAACATCAGCCCCAAATTGGCTGATAAAAAAGATCGTTGACAAAATAAGGTGATGGAGGAAGGTATTATGTTAAGTTTTAACCAACTACCCCCCGACTGGAGGAAAAATTCCCATTCACTTGGAAAAGATCGATCGGCCGAGCTAAGAAAGTTATTTCCCCACCCACCCATAATAATAACCACTGGCTGCGGCGACAATGATTACGAAATCATTGACGAAAACGGGAAAGCCTTTGGGACGAATGAACGGCTCCAAGGACAGTTACTCGACCTGGAATTTTCCTCAAGCAGAAGATAATCTGCTTCACTCGCCCGTCTCTTAACCAAAAGGGAGACGGGCTTTTTAAATACTCAAAACAAAGTCTTTTGTTGATTTACTTCTTTTTTCTCTCCTTGGGGGAAAATTCTGATTTTACCAAAAACGCCGTCATAACCCGGCTCTTTGGAAACCTTTCCTTCTCTGACCCTGATAATGCCTTCGGCTATTTCCGGCCGAGTTACGGTAGCCAAATCCGATCGGGAAACATCAAGCAGAATGTTAAATTCCGAACCGAATTTTTCAATTAAAATTTTATATTCTTTTTCTACTTCTTTAGTGCCAACTCCCAGATTTAAAACATCAGCGATAATCTCGGCTAAAGGAACTAAACTTTTGAAAGGTATGGTATTTTGAGGCGCAAAACCTTCTGGCCTGTCAGCCAATTCTTCGACTCGATTCAAGACACCGACGGTTAAGGGCCGGCCGCAAACCGGGCAAATACCGTTGTATTTTTTCGTTTCTTGGGGCGACAACTTAACATTGCAAACGCGATGGCCGTCAAAATGATATTTGCCTTCTTCGGGAAAGAATTCGATGGTATAAAGAAATTTTCCCGCCCCGTTAGAAATTTGATTTCTAACGGGGTAAAGATTTTTTCCTCTGATTACATTAATAATTCCTAAGTAAGACAATTCCGTATCAAAAACATTAGCTTCCCGGCCGATTTTTTGCGGCGAATGAGCATCTGAATTGCTTATTAAGGTAACCTTGTCCAGGGCAGACAATCGCCAATTCATAGAGGGGTCAGAAGAAAGTCCCGTTTCAATGGCATAAATATATTTGGCATATTCGTCAAAACATTCTTCAATCGAATCAAAGCCTGATTTGGAACCGAAAATAGCAAACCAAGGCGTCCAAGCGTGCGCCGGCACCACTAAGCAATCGGGGGAAGCGTTCAAAACGATTTTAGCTAATTCTTTAGCGTCCAAACCCAAAATCGGCCGGCCGTCTGATCTTAAATTGCCGATCCAACCCAACTGCGCATTGATTTTCTCTACTATTTCGAAAGAGGGCGCAAAAATAATAATATGAACTTTCCTAACCTTTCCTCCCTTCGTATAGATGCAACTGATTTCCGTGGTCAGAATAAAACGGGTGCCACCATCTTGCTTTAACTTAAATAGACCCGACTCAGCCGGTATCAGTTTTTCTTTTAAATTGGCAAACCATTCAGGATGAGTGAAATCGCCTGTGCCCAAAACTTTAATGCCTTTGATTTTGGCCCATTTATCCAAACTTTCCAAATCCATATCGTGGCTGGTTGCCCGAGAATATTTACTATGGATATGAAAGTCGGCTATGAATTCCATAAGGGTAATTGAGAGATGGCTCCCAAAACAAAAATAATCATTAAAAAATACAATAGCCAACCGGGTATTTTCAAGCTATATTCCGGCAGCCTGTCGCCCAAGGTTTTGGCCTTTTTGAAAATCAAAATAATAATTATTCCTTCAATAACACCGACGAAGGCGCCGATAAAACCAATGATGTTAATAAAGCTGCGCAAACCTAACAGATAGAGGAGGAAGGGAAAACCTGTCGCAATTAAAAAAGACATTTCCCCAGGAAATTTCAAGTCGTGAATAAAGGTATTCATCAGATAAAGACCCAAAACCAGGAAAGAATCGGCCAGGGTGATAACGCCGGCTAAAACTCCTAAAAGAACCAGCTTTTGGCCTAAAACGGACAGTAAACCGGAGAAAAGATCGGGTGAAATATTTTTACCGGAAATCCCAATCAGAATAAAGGAAAAACAAAGATAAAAAGCAATGACAATGATTGCCGATAAAATGATTATCTTTTTTATTTCTTTTTTCTCGGCTGAACTTTTAAGGAGATCATTAATCTCGGGCAAAGCCGACCAGCCCACCAAAGAAAAGAGGATAACTCCGTAAGGCAAAAGAACGTTGGCTGAACTTAAAAACGCAAAATTTGAAAAGTCTAGTTGAGGCAGGCCGAACCAAAGAATCAGAAAGATGGCGGCAAAAAAGAGGACATTGGTAAAAATTTCGGCCGGGGCAATTATTTTTAGCCCTCTCCAGATGAAATAAGACAAAACTAGCCAAAAAATAAAAACGAACCAAAAAGATGATGGCGAACCGATTGACGGAAAGACGGCGGAAAATAAAATTTTCAGAAAATCACCTCCCAGAATGATATAGGCTAAAAGGCTGCCGACTACCCCGAAGAGAACCGAAAAAACAGCTAAAATTTCGCCGGGTTTACCCAGATATTTTTTAGCGAAACCGGGCAAGCGATATTTTTCATTGGTTCTCAAAATTATTTCGCCAAAAAATAAGTGAATCAAAGTGACGGCTGCTCCCAATATCAAGAGATAAAAAAAGCCGGGGATAATCCCGCTTCTGTCGATGACGTAAGGCAAACCGAAGATGCCAGCCCCTATAGTTGTCCCAAGCAAAACCGAAAGAGAGAGAAAAAAACGTTTGTTGCTGAGAAACATCTCATTTTTTGAATAATTTTTCTTCCACTAATCCAAACCCTGAAAAAATTAAAATAGTCAGCAATGTTCCCAAGATAGCTAAAAAGTAAAAACCGGCGCCGGCAGCCAGGCCGATAGCGGCCGTAGCCCAAAGGCCAGCGGCTGTCGTGATTCCGACAGTGCCGGTTGGCTGACGGAAAATCACTCCGGCGCCAATAAAACCGATACCGATAGCTATGGCCGAAATAATACTAAACGGATCGAAATTAAAATTTGTCCTGATGCTAAATAAATCAATAAACTCAAAAGCGATAACAACAAAAAGACAACTGCCCAACGCCACTAAACTATAAGTTTGCAGGCCGGCTTCTTTCCTTTATATTCTCTTTCGCAGCCAATTAAGCCTCCCAAAATTACAGCCAAAACCAGCTGAGAAATAATTTGCAAATCCATAAATAATTTTTAAAGTTTAAAAACGCGGTAACCCTCGTGAACTTTTTGGCCAACTTTTAAGCCGACCGAATTGCCCTTTTTGGCTTCTTGGAGTTTTTCGTGCTCCATTTCCATCGACTCAACTGTTTGGTTGAAATCGGTTTCGCCGCCGATAAATCTGATGGTGTCCCCGACTTTCAACTTATCGGTTAATTTAATCACGGCTACGCTGATATTGCCGAAGAAATGAGTGACTTGACCAATTAATTTTCCTTCTTCAGCCTCTGATTTTTTTTCTGCCATAAATAATAAAAATTAATGTTTACCTAGAACGACCTTTACTCAAAGAGGACTTCGTCCTCTTTTCGATCTGCGCCGCGCCTAACGCGGCTTGCTAATTAATTTTTTTTCTTTTTTGATCCGCTCAATAAGTTTCCTGACTAAAATTTTCGGGTCTTTTTCATAAATTATCTTGTTGACGCCGCGGTAAGGAACCGTAATAATCTGTTTAATTTTATCGGCCGTACCGCCCGTTCCCTCCAAAACGCCAATCGGTTTTTGTATTTCAAAAGCCGTGGCAAATTCATGCAAAGTACCAATACGGCCGCAGATAATAATAACGCCGTCGGCGGATTTTGTCATAATAATGTTTCTTCCGGGATAATCGGCGCCGGTATAAATCATCACATCAAAAGGCTCTAACGGCAATTTATAGGTTTCCAAATGCGCTTTTTCCGAAGCAGCCGGCGAGAAGCCGATATTAAAACCATTTTCTTCTTCGCAACCCAAAGCCGCCAAATATGGGACTCCCGTCGTGGCACCAGTCACCAAGTTGCACTTTTGCCGAGCTATCTCCCGGCCAACTTCTTTAGCAATTTCTTCAATGCCATTACAGCAGTGACCGATATCAGCGGCTCCTGAAACCACGATTTCGAATTTTTCTTTTTTAGCGTGATTCTCCATGATAAATTTATTTTAGCATAAGTTGTCAAAGAAGATAAATCTCTTAGGCGATGAAGTTTACCCCTTCGGGTTTGCCTTCATCTTCACCTTCGTTTTCGCTTCGCGAAAACTCGGTAATTAAAAAACTCCTGCTAAAAACAGAAGTTTTTTAATGAGGGAGAATAGTTTCTAATAAAATCGACATTTAATCTAAATCCAGATGGACATTGCTGGGCAGCTGCTTGAGTCTCCTTTATCAAAAACCATTTGTCCTAGAGCATTAAGCTCGCACCCCCTCAATAAAAGTTTAATCAAACTGATACTTTTTGTCAAATCTTATCTTTTCCCCAATTTATCCACAAAGGTGGTGCCCCTACTCTGAGTCGAACAGAGATTTCAACCTCCGGAGGGTCGCGCTTTATCCATTAAGCTATAGGGGCGAAATTTATTTTCCCGCTACAATATAAATATTAGTTCTCGGATCTTTTCCCTCGCGCCAAACTTCTTTTATTTTGAATCCGGCTTCTTTGGTTAAACTTACAATTTTTTCTTTGGTAAAACAATGGAAATATCTTTGGACAACAACTTTTCCTTTATCATTTTTCCAGGGGACAAAAACATCAAAAAAATCAAACTTTGTCTTGCCTAATAGTTTTAAAAAAGCGTATTTCAAAAAAAGCTTCCAACCTTCTTTTCTTTTCCAAAAATCCCAAACCCTTAACATCAATATGCCTCCCGGCCGCAAAACCCTTTTCGCTTCTTTCAAATATCGAATTTGGAAATCTTTCGAAGGAATATTATGTAAAACGGAAATGCTATAAACCTTATCGAAAAAATTATCGGGAAATGGTAGATTTAAAGCATCGGCTATTTCAAACTTAGCTTCGGGATAACTTTTTTTGGCGATACCAATCAATTCTTCAGACGAATCTATCCCGAAATAATCTACTTTTTTATCTTTCAAAACGCTGAAAAATCGACCGCTGGCACAACCCGAATCTAAAATTTTATCGCTTTCTTTGGCGTAATCAGCTAATAATTTGATGTCTTCAGGGATAAAAGACCTTGTTCTGGTATAGTCTTTGGCGGTTAAATTATAATTTCTTCTGGTTTCTTCTAACAGATATTTAGCGTAATTTATATCCATGAATGTCTTAGAAAAAGCAATTTTAGATTTAATCAAAACGAAAATTAAAGATTCCGATGGTTTGGCTTTGGCTAAAAGGAAAATGGCCAAAAAATATCGAACACAGTGTCCCTCCAATATCTCTCTACTCAAAATCTACCATGAATTAGCCAAAAAAGGAAAAATTAAAAAATCGCTTAATTTTGAATCGCTTTTGAAAACAAGGCCGATCCGTTCGCTTTCCGGCATTGTCAATATCTCGGCTCTAACCAAACCTTATCCTTGCCCGGGGAAATGTTTATACTGTCCGATTGAAAGGGGCATTCCCAAAAGTTATGTTTCCGGTGAACCGGCCGTGGAAAGAGCTAAAAAATTAAACTTTGATCCTTATTTGCAAACCAAAAAAAGAATTGAAATGCTGGAATCGGAAGGCCATCCGACAGATAAAATAGAGCTGAGAATTATCGGCGGCACTTGGAGTTATTATCCCGAAGCTTACCAAGAATGGTTTATAAAAAAATGCTTTGAGGCTTGCAACGAAAAAGCCGGCCAAACCCTGAAAGATGATCAAAAATTTAACGAGAGAGCAAAACATCGAATGGTTGGCTTATCTGTTGAAACCAGGCCTGATTTTATCAATAAAAAAGAACTCGAACATTTGAGAGAATTGGGAGTCACCATGGTAGAATTGGGCGTTCAATCGATTTATGACGATATCTTGAAAAAGAACCTCAGGGGCCATGGCGTTAAAGAAACAATTTTGGCCACTAAACTGTTAAAAGATGCCGGGTTCAAGGTTTTGTATCAGATGATGCCAAATTTATTGGGCTCCAGTTTAAAAAAAGACGAAAAAATGTTCGAGGAATTATTCAAAAATCCCGCTTTTCAGCCGGATTTGCTGAAAATTTATCCCTGCGCCTTATTAAAAACAGCTCAATTGTATCGCTCTTGGCAAAAGAAAAAATACCGGCCTTATACGGAAAAACAACTGATAAAACTGGTTGAAACGATTAAAAAGAAAATTCCTTACTATGTCAGAATCCAAAGGATCACCAGAGATATTCCTTCCAAAACTATTGTGTCAGGCCCGGCTAAAATTTCCAACCTGCGCCAAATTTTGCTTGAAGATATGGAAAAAAATAAATGGCACTGCCACTGTATCAGATGCCGAGAGATAAAAGAAAATTACGACCCGAAGGAAAAAATTTATCTTTTCAGAGAAAACTATTTGGCCTCAGACGGTCAGGAGATATTTTTAAGTTTTGAAAATAAAACCAGGTCAAAACTTTATAGTCTGCTTAGGTTGCGTCTTGCTTCCGACCGTCTAGCTGTCATCCGTGAACTCCACACTTACGGTCAACAATTATCAATTGGTCGAGGTTCGACCTCGACCAATTCACCGCAGCATAAAGGATTGGGTAAAAAACTGATAAAAGAAGCCGAAAAAATTGCCAAAAAAGAATTTAAGATAAAAAAAATCAGCGTTATTTCCGGCGTCGGCGTCAGGGATTATTTCAGGCAACTGGGCTATAAATTAGAGAATACTTATATGGTAAAAAGTTAAGCAGTTAGCTTTTGCAATCTCGCTTGAGCTTCGGTCTTTTCTTTAAGAGAAACGAGGCTCTTTTTTATTCCTCGCTCTATCACGGCTAAAGTTTTGTCATAAGTTACCCGGTCAACGAAATAAGGGGTGCCGTCTTTGCCTCCCACGGAAAAAGTGTATCTCGCCGGATCTTCATAAGAAGGTTTGGCACCATAAATTATCTCCGCTACCAAAGACAAAGCCCGGATGGTCTTAGGGCCGACGCCTTTTAATGACAGCATGTTTTCGAAATCCGGCGGTTTTTGGCTATTGACGGAAAAAATAGTTTTAGCCAATCTTTTCAAATCAAATTTTTCGGTTAGGACTTTGTGCCAATGAAACTCTCGGTTTGGCAGAAACATCTGGGTCAGATTTTTTTCTCTTTTGGTTTGGATCAAGTTCATGTCATCAATAAACTTGTTCGGCTCGTCTATAACTAAATCCAAAGAAACGTCTTTATTCTCGCGGCTGATTTTAGCCGTTAAATTTAAGGGAGATTCTTTCACTTGAGCCGCAATGCCCGCATGCGGTTCTTCGATGAAATCCGGTCCATTGCTTTTTTCTTTCATAATTGTTGATAGCCAGTGATAACGCCGGGCGGTCTGATTGTTAATATTCATGCCTTGCTGGATAACCGCCCATTGGCCGGACTTGGTAAAGAGAAAATTATGCTGATAAATCTGATAGCCGGATTGGATTAGACTTGAGTCAACTTTGGCCGCCATTTTGGAAGCATAAATCAATTTTGGCGCGAAAGACAACTGCCGGGAAACGCCGTAAGCTTCGATTTCCATTGGAGTCGCCCTCGCTTCTTTTTTGCCACCACAAACAAAAAGACCTAACCGGTCCTGAAGTTCAAAAAGGCCTGCTTTTAACGCCCCCAGCGTCGTTACGGTTAATCCTGAAGAATTCCAGTCAAAACCCATAACGCAACCCAAAGATTGAAACCAAACCGGGTCGGCCAATCTTTTTAGAAATTCTTCCGGCCCGAATTCTTCAACAATCGCGATGGCAATACCGCGACCCAATCTTTTCATTCTTTCAAAAAGCCAATGCGGGCATTTACCGTAATCAAGAGGAACCGTGGCAATACCTGTCCTCATATACCGAGTTTTAATTTCTTAAACTCTTCCCTGACGATGGCGCGGTCATCCCAAGGAATTTTTTGGCCATGAGCCAGCATCAGCCAGGGCTCGCAACCCTTGCCGGTAATGATAACCGTGTCGCCAGGTTCGGCTAATGTTATGGCTTTTTTAATTGCTTCTTTTCTGTCTAAAATTTTAATTACGGGAGATTTGGCCTTAACTATGCCGGCTTCAATTTGATTAAGAATTTGAAACGGCTCTTCATCGTAAGGGTCTTCGTTGGTCAGAATGATTTTGTCGCAATAATTAGCTGCTATTTTGCCCATTTCAGGCCTTTTCCATTTATCTCTGCCGCCGCCAGCCGAACCTAAAACACAAATTAATTTAGGCTTTAGGCCATAGGCTTCAGGCGTTAGGTTGTTTAGTGTTTGGTAAACTTTTTCCAACGCATCGGGAATATGAGCATAGTCAACAATTACCTTGAATGGCTTTTCTACTACGGTTTCCATTCTGCCCGGAATTCCTGCCGTTTTTTCGATTGCTTTTCGGCAAATTTCTAAACTGATTCCTTGTGATAACCCGACGCCGATGGCCGCCAAAGCGTTATAAATATTAAACTCGCCCGGCAATTGAAGCTGAAGTTTAATATTTTTATTATTAATGTCGCCTTGGCTCAATCCGTAAGTAATTTTTTTCCTGGCTGGAAATTGCAGGAAATATTTCGCATTTTCATCTTCAACGTTAATGATGTGGATGTTTTTTGTGACCGAGAAAAGCTTGCCTTTGGCTTTTTTGTAGTTTTCAAAACTGCCATGCCTCTCAATGTGCTCAGCCGACAAATTGGTAAAAACCGCGGCATTAAAACGGATGAATTCGTGACGGTGCTGCGAAATCCCTTCCGAAGTCACTTCTAAAACCATATACTGACAACCTTGGTTTAGAGCTTGACGAAAAAATTTTTGGATCTGAAAACGACCGGGCATCGTCATTTTCAAAAGATTCGGTTTTTCCTTGTTGTTTATTTTAAAGCGAATGGAGGATAAAGAGGCGACCTTGAAACCGGCTGCTTGGAAAATGCGATGACAAAAATCAACTACGGTTGACTTGCCTTTGGTGCCGGTCACGCCGATAACTACCAAGTTTCTGGAAGGAAAACGGTAAATAACCGCTCCCAGAAAAGCTAATCCTAAATGGTAAAAATCCAGTAAAAACGGCGGAATGAATTTTTTAATAAAATCTTTTATCACGAAGATAATTATTTTTTAATAATTATCGAGTAGAGATGAAGGCAAACCCGAAGGGGTAAACTTCATCGATCACAAAAATAATTAAGGAATCCTTCTTCGACTTATTCTATTTTAACGCAGCTTGAAAAAGTAGCAAATTTAAGTTAAAAATAATAGTTAACTCAATCATCTCGATGGCAAAATTTCACTTAGTATCAAAATTCCATCCTACGGGCGATCAGCCGAAAGCAATAAGGAAATTGGTTCAAAATCTGAAAGCCGGGGTAAAAAACCAGGTGCTTTTAGGAGTGACGGGCTCGGGCAAAACTTTTACCATGGCTAAAGTCATTGAAAAAATTCAAAAGCCGGTTTTAGTCATCTCCCCAAATAAAACTTTGGCGGCTCAATTGTATCAGGAGTTCAAGGACTTTTTCCCGCAAAACGCAGTCCATTATTTCGTTTCTTATTATGATTATTATCAGCCTGAAGCTTATATCCCCCAGACCGACACTTATATTGAGAAAGATGCCAAAATCAACGAAACTCTCGACAGATTGCGGCACAGCGCTACCCAAGACCTGCTGACAAGAAAGGACGTGATTGTCGTGGCTTCAGTTTCCTGTATTTACAACATCGGCTCGCCGGAAAACTACCAAAAAATTTCTTTAGAGATAAAAAAAGGACAAAAAATAAAAAGAAAAGATTTTCTGATTCATTTGGCGGCTTTACAGTATCAAAGAAACGACATTGAATTTAAACCCGGAGTTTACCGCGTCAGGGGCAACAATATAGATATCTATCTGATAACCGGAGAGAAAATCTTGAGGATTGAATTTTTGGAAGATGAAATTGATAAAATCTCAATTGCCAAACCAGATTTTGATTCTAAATTCAACGTTCTAAATTCAACCTTCAAATTGTATCCGGCTCACTTTTGGCTAAGCCCCCAGGAAAAATTAGGACTGGCTATCGAAAATATAAAGCTGGAGTTGCAAGAACAATTAGAAATTTTACGCCAACAGAAAAAATCAGTTGAGAACCAACGACTGAGACAAAGAACCAATTTTGATTTGGAGATGCTGACTGAAACCGGCTTTTGCCATGGCATTGAAAATTATTCCCGGCATTTAGAATTCAGAAAACCGGGACAGGCGCCTTATGCTTTAATTGATTATTTTCCCGGCGATTTTTTAGCTTTTATCGATGAATCACATATAACTTTATCTCAAATAAGGGCTATGGCCGTTCAAGACAAAATCAGAAAGAAAACTTTAATCGAATATGGCTTTCGCTTGCCCTCAGCTGTTGATAACCGACCCTTAACTTTTAAAGAGTTTGAAAAAAAGATAAATCAAGTTGTTTATGTTTCGGCTACTCCTTCGGAAGAAGAAAAAAAGAAATCAGGAAAGAAGCATATTATTGAGCAATTAATCAGGCCGACGGGACTTTTGGAACCAGCCATAGAAATCAGACCAACTAAAAATCAGATTAAAGATTTGATGGCGGAAATTAAAAAAAGAGCTGAAATTAAGCAAAGAACTTTAGTTTTAGCCTTAACCAAAAGACTGGCCGAAGCAGTGGCTGATTATTTGACTGAAAATGGCCTCAAAGCACGCTGGCTGCATGCTGAAATAAAAACCCTGGAAAGACCGCAGATTTTAAAATATTTTCGAGAAGGCAAATATGATGTTTTGGTCGGAATTAATCTTTTAAGAGAGGGCATTGATTTGCCTGAAGTTTCTTTGGTCGCGATCCTGGATGCCGACAAGGAAGGGTTTTTGAGGTCGGAAACGACGCTCATCCAAACTATGGGCCGAGCGGCCCGGCACTTGGAAGGCAGAATTATTCTTTACGCCGATAAAACTACCCGCTCAATCTCAGCTGCTATCGCTGAGATAGACAGAAGAAGAAAAATTCAGCTGGCTTACAACAAAAGATACAAAATTCAACCCAAACCGATCGTCAAAGAGATAAAAGAATGGCTTTTTTCAAAAAAAGAAGAAGTAAATGCTGAATTCGGTTTGGTTAATGATGTAAAAATATTGGAAAAAGAAATGAAAACGGCCAGCCAAAACCTTAATTTTGAAAGAGCGGCGGAAATCAGGGACTTGATCCTTCGACTCCGCTCAGGATCAACCCTGAGAAAGCCGAAGGGTTGATTAAAAAACTGAATTATGGTAAATAAAGATATATGCCTATTACTAAGGCGGCGAAAAAAGCGCTGCGACAAAACAAAAGAAGAAGAATTAAAAATTTGCAGAAAGATAAAAAATTGAAAGATCTCTTAAAAGAGATCCGGATTTTAATCGTTGAGAAAAAAATAGACGAGGCTAAAAAATTATTACCGCAGGTTTATAAGACCCTGGATAAGGCAGCGAAAACTAATCTGATTAAAAAGAATACGGCTACCAGAAAAAAATCAAGAATAGCCAAATTTTTGGCTAAATACTCGAAATAAATAAATCTAAAGCCACTTCAGGATCAACCTTGCCCGTTTTGATATCAAGGTCTACCTCAAATAACTTTTGGTAGATTTTTTTTAATTCCAAAAAGGTAAATTTTGCGGCTAACTCATAACTTTTTCTAACCACAAAAGGATGCATTTTAGTTTCTTTTAAAATAGCGTAATAAGGCCTGTTCTTTTCCATTAAGTCTTTGATGATTAATAAATTTCTCAACTGAAAATTAATCATGGAAAGTAAATATAAAACCGCTTCTCCTTTTTGCAGGTGATGATGAATTAAAGAAAGCGCTTGTTTTTTGTTTTTTTGCGCGATCATGCCGATTGTTTTAAAAATGTCGGTCTCGATAATCGGCTTGACTAAAAGTTTTATATCTTCAACCGCAATCGTTTCACCCTTTTTAAAGTCAGCCAATTTTTTAATTTCATTGGACAGTTGCCAAAGATCAGAACCTACATAGTCTAAAAGCAGATCCAATGCCTGAAGGTTAATTTTAACCTGTTGGTTAGCCAACTCTTTTTCCAGCCAATTTTCAAGCAATCTTCCTTCTAAAACGGCGAATTCCTGCGATTTGGTTTTTTCTTTTAACAAATCGAGCAGTTTTTCCTTTTTGGGCGCATCTTCTTCATAGACGACAAGGAGGTCGGAGGAGTCAAGAAGTTTTTTATAATTTTCCAATAATTTTTCCTTAAAAAGCTTGTTGGCAAAGATATTTCGGATAACAATCATTTTTTTCTCACCAAACATAGAAATCTGTTGCAATCCGTCAATTAAATCATTAAACGGCTCGCAGCTAGCGTCAAAATATTTTAAACTTAAACCTTCGGGATTGGTTTTTTTATATCCGTCAATCATCTCGTTTAATTTTTGCCGCGACCGGTAAGTATCCGGTCCATAAAGAAAAAACAGCATACTATAACTGACAATTAGGGCAAAAATGCGCGCTTCTGCCGCCTATTTTCACCCTTTTAACCAGACCTTGGCAACGATAGCACTTTTCACCTTCTTTACCGTAAACTTTCAAATGTGAAAAATAACCGCCGGTCCGGCCATAGACATCGAGATAATCCTGAGAAGTCGTACCGCGTAACTTTATGGCTTTGGCCAATATTTTTTTTATATTAAGACAAATCTGCCTGATCTCTTGTTTATCCAGAGAACTCGCCTTTCGCAACGGATTAATTTTAGCGGCAAACAAAATCTCGTCAGAATAAATATTGCCGATACCTGAAATTACTTTTTGATTCATTAATAATGACTTAATTTTGACTTTCGGATGTTTCTTCACCATGTCTTTGAAAGTTGACGGATCAACGTCCGGAGCTTCCGGCCCGAATTCTTTCTCTATCTTACTCGTATCTTTAACTCTTTTCCACCAGCCGAATTTTCGCACATCATTAAAAATTAAATTGGTACCATCGTTAAAATAAAAAACCCGGCGAGTGTGAGCCGAAGGTTTACCGTTAAAAATCAACTGGCCGGTTAATTTTAAATGGAATAATAAACTGCCGTCCTTCTTAAAATCGATGATTAGAAGCTTGGCTCTTCTTCTTACGCCCGTGATTAATTTTCCGTTTAATCTCTTGCCAACGATTTCTTGCGCCAGTTGTCGACGAATCGTTTCTACTTCCGGCAATTCAGGCATTGGTTTTGAGAATTGACTGAATTTTTTCGATTATTTCGCCCGGAGTAAAATGAGCCTTTATTAAATAATCATTAGCTCCTAATTTTAAACCTTTTTCAATATCTTCTTTCTGCCCAAGGTTGGAAAGAATAATGACGGGGATCGCGACTAAATTGGCCTCGGCTTTTATTCGAGATAAAACTTCGAAACCGTCAATGCCGGGCAAGATTAAATCAAGCAAAATTATATCAGGTTTTTCTTCTTTGGCTTTCTTGACCCCTTCTTCGCCGTCAATGGCCTGAACGACATTATATCCCTCCTTAACCAGCTTTTGGCTGATTAATTCCCTTAAAAATTTGTCGTCCTCAACAACAAGAATAGTTTGCGGCATAAATTTTATTTACCTATCTGCTTAATAACTTTAACGAGAACTTCTTGCGGCTCAAAGTTAGTTTTAATCAACCAATCCCTGGCTCCCAATTTTTGGGCCTGGCTGATTTCAACGGGCTGGCCGGAATTAGAAACAATCACAATGGGAATTTTTTTCAGCTCGTTATCTTTTTGGACCTCCTGCATCACTCCAAATCCGTCGATTTTGGGCATAACGATATCCAGCAAAATAAGATCGGGCCTTATCTCTCGGATTAATTTTAGACCTTCTTCGCCGTCTCGGGCAACCGAAACGTCATAACCTTCCTGGCTTAATTTTTTCTGGAGCAAATTAAGAAGAATTTCTTCGTCCTCGACTATTAGAATCTTTTTAGCCATACTTTATTATATCAAATTTTATTAACTAATTAAAACTCCTCGAACTCCCGACTCACAAGGAGGGAGAGAGAAGAATTATTAAAACTCTTTTAAGAATTCTTCGAACTCTTTACCCACCGACAGAGTAAAATAAAAAGTCGCTCCCTCGTTTTCTTTCGATTCGAACCAAACTTTGCCGCCATGCGCTTCAATAATATTTTTACAAATGAATAAGCCGAGACCGGAGCCCTCGGTATCCATTCTGACCACGTTGGCTCCCCGAAAAAATTTAGTAAAAACTCGGGGTTGCTGATCCAAGGGAATGCCGACTCCGCTGTCTTTAACTGAAAATTCAATTTCTTTGCTTTCTTCCAGATATCTCAAGAAAATATTAATTTTACCGCCGGCTGGAGTATACTTCATGGCGTTGTCTATAAAGTTCTGGATGACTAACCTGATTTTTTCAACATCAACCGCGATTTTGGGCATTTTATCGCCAGCCTTTTTAAATTCTATTTTCAAATTTCTTTTGGCGGCTTCATCTTTGCTGGAGTTAACGACGAAGTGAACGAGATCAGCCAAATCAGTCAAAACGGTCCGATAAATATATTTCCCCTCTTCGATGCGAGTTATGTCCAAAAGATCGTTAATCAGAGCAATCATCCTTTCATTGCTCTGGTAACTCTTTTCTAAAATTTCTCGCTGCTCCTTATTTATTTCTCCCAAATCACCGTCTAAAAGCATTCTTAGAGTCCATTTGATGGCGGCCAAAGGAGTACGCAGCTGGTGAGCCGACAAAGAAACGAATTCGGTTTTAATTTTTTCCACCGTTTTCTCCCGGGTAATATCATGCAAAATTACCAAGACGCCAAACTCCTTGCCCTGGTTTGACATCGAAATTGTCGATATTTCTAAAGTCAAATCTTTTCTGATTTCCAATTCTTTTCTAAAAATTCCCCGGATTTCTTTTTTTAAAAGATTGGTTAAAAGAGCTAATTCCGTTATCTCGGTTATTTCTGAAACTGACCTGCCGACAATCCGGTTAATCGGAACATTAAAAAACTTTCCGATTTGAGGGTTGGCTAAAGAAATTCGGCTGTTTTCGTCAAGAACCAATAAGCCATCTGAGAAATTGGCGATAATCGTTAAGGTTTTATTTTTTTCTTCCTCGGCTTTTTTGCGTTCATTCTCCACGTCCTCCAAAATATTCATTAAGGCCTTCCGGGAATTATCCAGTTGCTGCGTTCTAGTTCTCACTCTTTTTTCCAATTCTTCGTGCGTTTTTTTTGTCTCGGTAATATCGGCGATGGCCAGAAAGTATCCGATAAATTTTCCTGCCACGTCTTTTCTTGTCGAAACAGAAACAGCCACGGGAATTTGTTTGTTACTCTTAGAGACGACGCTTAATTCTTCGTTCTTAATTCCGCCCTCCTTTTGCGTTTTTTTAAGCAAACCGTCTATTCCTTTTTTTTCTGAAAAAATTTTTTCTAAAGGTTCTCCGGTTATTTCTATCGCGCTATAACCGGTTAAGTTTTGCAAAGCCTGATTTATATCGATAATAATTTTTGGGGGATTAACGGTACAAATTGCCAAAGGCAAAAAAGAAGTAAATTCTTTTATATACCTCTCCAAGTCTTCTAAATCTTCCTCCACCCTGCGAAGCTTTATCCCGGTGGTTTCTTTTTCAGAATTAAATTTATTCATGTTTTACTCCCAAGTCACGACGAATTCGTGATAAGGATCTCCTCTAAACACGCATTTTGTTTCTTTTACCTTATTATTCTTGGTGTTTTTCAATAAATACTGGCTTATTCTGATGAAATAACCGCCCAAATAAACGCACAAAATGGGGTGGACTTTAAAATTTTTAAGACGGACCAGGAAATATTTGTCTTTCAAGGAATAGCCGGGAGTTTCCAACTGTCCGGTTGTATAATGTTTCACCCAATATTTTGGACTTTCGTCATAGGTCATCCGAATAGTTGAAAAATATTTTAAAAACATTTTCACTATAAAGGAATACTTGGGTGCCGCATTACCCATATCTTCTATTTCCTTATCACCCCAATCAAATACTTTTTTAATGGCCAAAAGAGAAATTGCCCTTAGGCCTAAGGGATACCAGCCGGTGGCTTTAATGTTTTCGTAATCAACGGGACAACCGATCTTTTTTAATTCTTCTTTCACTTTTAATAATCCTTCCTTTCCTTTTTTATTCTGGACATATTCGGCATCGGTTTGGAAAACAACTCCTCTGGCCTCTCCGGGAGTTCCCATTAATTTTTTTATTTCTTCTTTAGCAAAATCTTCCACAAGTTAAGAGCTGTTTACTGATTATTTTGTTGATTTTTTTTAAGGTTTTTTATTTCTTCTTTTAATTCAATCATCTTCAACTCTCGGCCTACGGCCAGCTTATTAAACTTTTCCAGTTCTTTTATTTTTTCTTGAAGTTCCCGGGTCCTTGCCTGCACTTCGTTTTCTAAATTATCAGCCAGGCTTTCAAGCTCTCTGGTTCTGGCTTTAATTCTTATGGCCAAAACTGATTCCATTTCTTCGCGATCTTCGGCTGTTTTTTTCAGCTTTTTTTGGTAGAAAATAATCAGAAAAAACAAAATCAACCCCAGCAAAATATTAAAAGAGAAAGAAAGATAAGACATGTTGTTTTAATATTTTACCATAATTTTAAGTTCTCTCGAACTGCTTCTTTTTTTTCTTCGTTTAAACGGCCGATTAAACTGTGAAATTCAAACTCTTGCAGCTTTTTAATAACTTCGGCTTTATCATAATCGCCGAAAACGCATTGTTTTAAACTGAATTCAACCGGCGTATTTTTTTCGATTTGAGCCAATTCGCGGGAAAAAAAAGCCTGGTCTTTATATTTTAATAAAGTTTCTTTTAATTTGGGGCTGATTTCTTTGGCTTCAGCGGATTTATCTTTTATTCCTTGGTATAAGTTTTCCAAAGTGCCAAAACTTAAAAGTAATTTGGTGGCTGTTTTTTCTCCTATCCCCGTAACCCCCGGAATATTGTCGGAAGGATCGCCTCGCAAAGCTTTAAAGTCCAGGAGCTGCCCGACTTTTAATCCTTGAAATTTTTCCTCAACCGCCTTTTCGTCATACAAGACAATGTCTTTGACCCCTTTTCTCAAGGCAAAAACCTTAGTTTGAGGATTGACCAATTGGAACGAGTCCTGGTCTCCGCTCAAAATAATCGTTTCAATCTTAGGAAAAACCTGTTTTTTGGGAGCTAATCTGGCGATGGTGCCGATAATATCATCCGCTTCAAACCCTTCTTTTTCAAAAATAGCCACGCCAAAAGCTGTCAATATTTCTTTAACCAGGGGAATCTGTTGATATAATCCAGGGGGAGCCGGCGGACGCTTCGCCTTGTAATCTTTGAATTTTTTGTGGCGGAAGGTTGGCTTCGGGCAGTCAAAGGCGGCCGCAATATAATTGGGTTGGAAATCTTTAATCGCTTTTAAAAAAACCAGCAAGAAACCGTAGACTGCATTGACCAATTCGCCTTTTTTAGTCGTTAAGGGCGGCAAAGCATGAAAAGCCCGGTGGATAACCGAATTAGAATCGATGATGATAAGACGTTTTTTATCTTGAACCATAATTTATCTTAATTTTTCTGACGCTTTGATTGATAAAATCAAAAGATATCCGGATGACATTTTTCGGTAAAATACTTTTTATTTTATCCGCCCATTCTAAAGCCACGATGTTCTGCGGATTAGAAATAATTTCTCTAAAGCCCAACTCTAAAATCTCTTTTGGCTTTCCAATTCGATAGCAATCAAAATGATAAAAGTTTTGGAATTTGGTATTTGGTATTCGGAATTTTTTCATCAGAACAAATGTCGGGCTGGTTATTTTTTCTTTAATTCCCAACCCCTTGGCAAATCCCTGTAAAAAGGTTGTTTTGCCTCCACCCAAATCACCTTTTAGCCCCAAAACAAAAGCACCCGTCTTTTTTTTAGTCATCACAATTTCCTTGGCCAAAATCTCGCCCAATTTCTTGGTTTGTTTGGGACTATGGGTTAAATAAATAAGCTGCATGGATGTTTTTAGGCGAAGAGGGATACGACCCTCTTCTTCAGCTTCGTCCCGACAATGTCGGGCGAAGCTCGTTGACTTCATCACAACTTTAAGCTAAATTGAATTAATTACTTTATTCTAACCTGCTATGGAAGATATTTCAAAAAAAATTACCGAGGAATTAGTTGTTTCCAAAGAAAAAAACGCGCTTTTGCAAAAGAAAATAAAAAATATCATTGATTTGCAAAAAGCGATTAAAAGTAATTTAGCCGGAAATTTGTCGGACCTAATGGAAATTATTTTTGGCGGCGCG
>JAVHRH010000070.1:0-8100 GCA_036171555.1 Parcubacteria group bacterium
TGAATATCGCTTTTGGGCAAAGCAAATACTATGTGGATTCTCTTTCCGAAAATACGAAGCGTGGTTTGCGCCAAAAAGTTAAACGAGGAGAGTATCCCTCGCTTGCTCCGGTAGGCTATATCAACGACAAACGAATAAAAAGTGTTGTGGTTGATAAAAAATACGCTCCGATTATTCGCAAAGCATTTGAACTCTACGGCGAGGGTAATCGTCGGCTGGAAGATATTTCCGACTTTTTGGCGCAAAATAATATAGTTTCAAAAAGTGGAAAGAGAATCCACATAACGAGAACAACTTTCATTCTTCGGAATCCTTTTTATACTGGATTATTTCGCTATGCTGGCGAAATATACGAAGGGAAGCACGAACCAATCATCGCAAAGAAAATTTTTGATAAAGTGCAAGAAGTTTTGAAACAGAGAGGAAGACCAAGAAAGAAATCCAAGATTGAGCCGCAAGTATTTTGTGGATTACTAAAATGCGGTACTTGCGGAATGATGGTAACCGGCGAATACAGGATAAAAACACAAAAGAATGGGACACAACATTTTTACACTTACTATCACTGCACCAAAAAGCGCAAAAACTTCAAATGTCCTGAGTCCTGTATTCGCCAAGAGGAATTAGACAAACAAATTTCCTTTCTGCTTCAAAAATTTTCTTTACGTCCGGATTGGGCGGAAAAACTTTTAGCACGACTAGAAAAAGACAAAATGAAATCCGCCCAATCCGTCTCTGCTTTTGTTCAAGAAAACATAGAAAGGTTAAAAATAATCAATGTAAAACTCCAACGACTTTTAGACGGCTATTTGGAGCAAGACATTGAACGAGAAATCTACCGCCAAGAAAAAGCAAAACTGCTTTCTGAAAAGAAGTCGCTGGAAGAACAGAAGACAAGATTTGAACAAAAGCAGAATAATTGGCTCGAACCGATGAAAAAGTGGATAAATTACGCTCAAAACATAGAAAAAATCGCAAAGGATAGCGACCTTTTACCAAAAAAGGTCGCAGCCAAAGAAATCTTTGGCTCGAACCTCTGTTTGGCGAGCCGCGCTCTGCGCGGCGAACCGCAAAATGAATGGGCGGCAATCGCTGCCGCCCACAAAAAAGTCGGAAAAATCCCAGAAAGTCAAATTGTGGAGCGGGTGACGGGATTCGCACCCGTGACCTTTTCCTTGGCAAGGAAACATTCTGCTGCTGAACTACACCCGCACTTCGTCGTTTTACTCCTCAGTGTGCCTAGGGCCAGACTTGCACTGGCTACCTCGTCTTTTTCAGAGACGCGCTCTACTACATGAGCTACCCAGGCAAATCAAATTTTTATGTGGGCGGTACAGGATTTGGACCTATGGCCTCCTCAGCTTGCCCCGTTAGATATTTATCTTTATGGACGATGCAGGGCTCGGACCTGCGACCTCGTCGATGTAAGCGACGCGCTCTAACCAACTGAGCTAATCGTCCAGATATCTAACGGGGTGAATAAATGAGGCGCTCTACCACTGAGCTAACCGCCCTCTTGTTGCCTCATTTGACCTTCGTCCGCTTTAGGCGGACTTGGTAGTCGACGAAGATGTTAAGCATCTTCGTCTCCACATTTTTCAAATTACAAAATAATTTGAAAAATGTGGGCGAGGAGGGACTTGAACCCTCAAGAGCAAAGCCCATGCGCCCCTCAAACGCACGCGTATACCAGTTCCGCCACTCGCCCATTTTATTAAGTCAACGTTCTATCGGTTTTTTTATTTTCCGACGTATTAGCTTGTTTTAACTTAGCTTTCTTCCCTCTGACTTCTCTCAAATAATAAAGCTTAGCTCTTCTGACCTTACCTTTTTTGACCAGTTCTATCTTTTCTATCGTGGGGGAATGAAGGGGGAAAATTCTTTCAACTCCAATGCTGGAAATAATTTTTCTGACGGTTATCGTCGCATTGACTCCCTGACCATGCTTAATGAACAAAACGATTCCTTCAAAAACCTGGATTCTTTCTTTGTCGCCTTCTTTAATTTTTTGATGAATCCTAACCGTATCGCCCGATCTGATATCGGGCAAGTCAGTTTTTAAATATGATTTGGCGAATGAATCAAGTTGGTTAGACATAATTGTAATTCTTCAGGCAAATCCGACCTAAACTCTTGGATTTGACCATTTAATAGTTGTATTTTTATAGAGCTCGCGTGGAGAAATTGTCTTTTTAGGTTTTGAGGCGTAATTTGTCCCTTGAACCCGTACAATTTATCTCCCACGATCGGATGCCCCAAATAAGCTAAATGAGTTCTGATTTGGTGCTTGCGGCCGGTTTTAGGTTCAGCTTCAATCAAATCATAATTTTCAAATCTTTGCAAGACGCGATAAAAGGTTAGGGCTTCTCTCTTATCAGTAGCGTTTGGTTCTCCTTCCGAATAAACTTTTTGTTTTCGGCGATCGCCGGGCGCTCGTCCAATCAGGGTTTTGATTTCACCCGCGTTATTTTGCAGATGGCCGACAATTAAAGCCAGATATTTTTTCTCTACCTTTCTTTCCTGAAATTGCTTTTGGAAAAATTCTAAGGCTGATTGGTTTTTCGCCACCAAGAATACGCCGGAAGTGTCTTTATCTAGCCTGTGGATTCTTAAAGGAAAATCATCGCAATTCACTCCGGCCGGTTTATCATAAACCACCAAATCATCATCTTTGTAAATAACTTTTAAATTTTCCATTTTTATTATCTTGTGGGCGCGGCGGGACTTGAACCCGAAACCTTCTCTACGTCAAAGAGACGCTCTGCCATTGAGCTACGCGCCCAAGTATTTTGCAATTACTTTTTTACAGAATATTTCACTGAGATATGTTAATTTTCTTTGAATTGCCACATTTCCGCAAAGAACATGACAAACGCCCTTATAATAAGGATATGTTTTTGAGCCGATAGTTCTTTTATCCAAGTTGATATAGCCGAAATTATTGAGCGGTATCTTTAATTCTTTAGACCAAAACCGCTTCATTTTTTCTGGATTTTGATCAGCCCTTAAATTCAATTGGCATTTTATTTTTTTAAGATCAAAATTATAAAGCGTTTTCAGTGTAGCTAAAAAAAATTTTAATATCAAAGGATCTGAACTACCCATGGCTGTTTCCACTTTTCTTTTTGTCCCCTCGCCCATATACAAAATTGCTAATGCTAACTCGAGTACTTTTTTATCGGTAATGTCCATGCGTTTCATTGTTTCTGTTGCTTGGCCCGCTGCTTCTTTTAGTCTTTTTTCTTTTTGGGCGTTATGCCACAGAACTGCCCTTTTCCGTGCTCTAACTAAAGCATTCTTCCAGTTCAATATTAATTTTTTCTTTTGTTTTTGGGAAAGTTTAATATTTTTAAACCAACCGCTGAGAGTAGAACGAGGAATTCCCAAGCTATGCTCAATTTTGCCGATAGAAAGCCCCTTATTGCGGAGCTTTATAGCGTTCGGTTTTAATTCGTACCATTTCGATTTCATGTATCAATTATATCATCAGTGATACTAATTGGCAAAGAACTTATCTATAATAATGGGCGCACTTGGACTCGGACCAAGGACCCCGTCTTTATAGCGGCAACATTCATTATATAAAAAATATTTGTAGTTGTCGCTACGTAGATGACTACATTTATTTTATTTCTCGTGTGGGCATGGATGGACTTGAACCATCGACCCCGTCTTTATAAGAGACGTGCTCTAGCCAGCTGAGCTACATGCCCACGCGAGAAATGTATTTTGTGAATGTCATCGCCGTAAGAGACGTGCTCTAACCAGCTGAGCTATGCGCCCCCGGTTTAAACGTGTCTGACTTTTACTCTGATAGATTTGCCTCTCTGAGGCAAAGTTTCAAGCAACTCTTCTGCCGGAATTTCTTTTTTAATTTCAGCCGTTTTACTTTTTTTACCGATCAATTCTTCAAATTCTTGTTTTTCAATCGTTTCTTTTTGGATTAAAGTTTTGGCCAATTTCTCCAAAAGATTTTTCTTTTTAATCAAGATCTTTTTAGCCCGTATTTCCGCTTCTTTGATAAAGGTTTCCACCGCTTCATCAATTTCGGCGGCCACTTTTTCTGAATAATTTTTTGATTCGCCAAACTCCTGGTTTAAAAATAAAGCTTCTTCTCTTTCGCCAAAAGAAATCGGGCCCAAAGTTGACATCCCATATTGTTTGACTAACTTTCTGGCCAATTCCGAGGCCTGTTCCAAATCATTTGAGGAGCCGGTAGTCATTTCGCCGAATTTCAATTTTTCGGCCGAATAACCGCCTAAAAGCGTAGCTAATTCGGCCAGAAACTCGGTTTTTAATCTGATTTTTCTGTCTTCCGTCGGCATTTTTAAGGTATAGCCGGCCGCCGTGCCCCTGGCGACAATCGAAATTTTCCTGACTGGTTCCGCTCCCGACGAAAAACTGGAGACGATAGCGTGACCGGCTTCGTGGTAGGCGGCAATCTCTTTTTCTTTTTTGGATAAAATATGCGACCTTCTTTCCGGACCCAACAAAACCTTTTCAATTGATTCCAAAAGCTCGCTTTGAAAAACTTGATGCTTATTTCTTCTGGCGGTCAAAATCGCGGCTTCGTTAACCACATTGGCTAAATCCGCGCCCGAAAAGCCAGGCGTTCTCTCCGCTACTTCTCTCGGATTGATATCCAGGGCTAAAGGTTTACCTACGGAATGAATTTTAAGAATTTCTTCCCTTTCGTTAATATCCGGCAAATCCAAAACGACTTTTCTGTCAAACCGGCCCGGCCGCAAGAGAGCCGGATCAAGGACGTCGGGGCGATTGGTCGCGGCTAAAACCACAATTTTATCATTTGGCTCAAAGCCGTCCATTTCAGTCAGCAATTGGTTTAAAGTCTGCTCTCTTTCTTCGTGGCCGCCGGTAATCGCCGGGCCCCTGACCTTGCCGATGGCATCCAATTCGTCAAAAAAAACAATACAGGGTTGGTGGGTTTTGGCTGTACCGAATAAATCTCGGATGCGGCTTGCCCCGACACCGACAAACATTTCCACTAAAGAGGAACCGGCCACGGAGATAAAAGGCACATCGCTCTCGCCGGCCGTAGCCCTAGCCAGTAAAGTTTTACCGCAGCCGGCCGGTCCCACCAATAAAACGCCTTTGGGTATTTTAGCTCCCATGGCCAGATATTTTTTCGGATTTTTCATAAAATCAACCACTTCCACCAACTCTTGCTTCGCTTCTTTCAGGCCGGCCACATCTTTAAAAGTGATTTTTTGTTTGGGATGGCCTTCGGCGCCAAATAATCTGGCTCTGACCTTGGTAAAATCAAAGGCTTGCGTAGCTCCAGCGCGGGCTTGCCGAAACATACTCCAAAAGAAAAAGCCAAAAAATAAAAGGGGTAACACGGTCAATAAAAGGGGTGCCAACCAGCTCCAGACATTGCTGTTCTCTTTAGTAGAAATTTCCACTTTAGCCAATTTTGTTTTATCCACGCCGTAATTTATTAATGACTGGGAAAGCGCGGCCTCTGTTTCTTTTTGAGAGCTGGCCTTAGTGCCGTCTTGATAAACTATTTGCAGGTCATTGCCGGAAACAGTGATAGTTTTGATTTTATCCTGGTTAATATCCTGAACCAATTGCGTCAAAGATAAACTCTGCTTTGCCTGGAAAGGCGAAGAGAACAAAGTAAAGACGGTGGAAATCAATAAAAAAATTGCCAGGACGATTAAGAAATTTTTGATTAAATTACGCATATAGTTAAAATAGCAAAAAAAATCACTTAAGGCAAGAATAAAAAAGAAGAGAGCCTTGTCGTTTTTCGACAAGGCTCTTCGAAGTAGCTCCCTATTTAACATTCCAGCGGGAAACTGTTTCCCGGGGAATATTTTTCAGGGTGCCATGGACTATACCCACTATTTGTCTGGGTGACAGTCTGGTATATTCGTTATCCATCAACTTGTAGGTTCGGCTGCCATTCAGAATTAAGCCCAGGCTGTCATGTAGGTACCAGACGGTAATGGGTCCGTTTTTGCCGACGTAGATAAGGTTCTTTCCTTTGACGTCAATGCCTTGCGCGGCTGCTTCGATTCGTCTGAGATCAACCGCTACGCGATCAAGGGATACAGGGTATTTCCGGTTCCTTTGGATGCCGGTGTAGAATCCCTTAGCTCCGCGGTTTGCGGTCCAGATGACTACTGCGGCGCCGTCTTCGAAAGCTGCTTCCCGTAGTTCTGGATGCCAGAGAATCGAGGTTATCTTGAGGCCATTAGGCAGGATGGTTTTTTCGGCGAATTCCTGCAGGCTTTTCCGGTTCTCGATTCGCTGCGTTTCCTGGCCATAAATAATGTCGAAGGCTTCAAAAACCCGTTCCTGTACCTTTGCCCAATTAGTTGGGCTACTGCCATTGCCGTTTCTGAACATCCAGGGATAGGCCTCGATAAGGAAATGCAGACTGGTTGTGGGCAACGGTTCAATGTTGTCCACAGCCGTGGCCAGTTCAATCAAGGGCTTAATGCCGGGATTGTCTTTCAAGAGACCGATTTTTTCGGCCAGTAAACTGGCGCTGCTTGTCCGTCTGAGGTTTTTGCCGTGCTGATCGTATTCTCCGAGTCCCGTGTCGAAATGGAGGACAGAGGCGTCATTGGTTGGTCCGGGTAGCCTTTCTCCGGCATTGAGAAAGACTATCTGGGCTTTCGCAGTCTTCGGGATGAACTTCTTGGCCAGCCAGAGGCAAAGCCAGGCGTCATCATCCGGGAAGCGGTGTCCGACCAAGATCTTGATTTCGGGGGAATTAGCATCAACGATGCTTTGTAGAAGTAGGTCCACCAGCTTCATTGTTCTTGCCGTGTCTGTCGTGTTCGTTTCCACTTTCTCTTCTCCTTGCTATAAATTTTTTCTGGAAGTCTATCTCCCAGTGCTGCTATATTTATACCACATTATTTTGATATTGTCAAACAAAAAAAACCGCCATTAGCGGTTTTTCTATCTTCTCTAATTATTTTTCTTCTTTCAACTTCAGGCTCATTCTATGCTCCAAAGGTTCAACGGTCAGGATTTCAAATTGGTATTTTTGGTCAAGTTTCAGAGTTTCTTCCATTTTGGTTTTAGTGCCGAATTCGGAAATATGGCAAAGTCCCTGGATTTGCGGTGTTATTTTGATAAAAGCGCCAAAAGGATTGAATTTGACCACTTCGCCCTCTATCTTGTCGCCCTTTTTGTACTGGTTTTCGGCTTCCTGCCAGGGGTCTTTTTTCAGGGCTTTCAAAGATAAAGAAACTTTATCATCATTAATCGCAATAATTTTAGCCTTGACTTTATCGCCAACTTTAACAATATCAGCCGGGTCATCAATTAATTGCCAATCCAATTCGGAAATATGGATTAAACCTTCCAAAGCCCCTTCTTTTGCCAAAGATTCACCAGACAAAGGAAACTTGATGAAAACGCCAAAGTCTGTGACGCCAGTAATTTCGCCTTCAACCGTATCTCCAACCCGGTAATTTTTTAACAGTTCCTTCAATTTTGCCGATTCTTTGGCTTTCTCCGAAAGAATCAGTTTATTTTCTTTGGAATTCAAATCAAAAATCTTCACTTCCAGTTCTTGGCCGATGAATTTTTGCAATTCTTTAAGAATTTTGGCGCTGTCAGCTCCTTCCACGCGGGGATAATGTTCGGGCATCAGCTGAGAAACGGGTAAAAAGGCCTGAACGCCCGAAACCGCGGTTAAAAGCCCGCCTTTATTAGCCCCCGTAATAGTGATTTTAATTGTTTCGCTATCGTTTTTTTTCTGTTGGAGTTCGGTCCAGACCATTTCATTAGAAGCTTGATTCAAAGACATTTCCCAATAACCTTCGTCATTCTCCAAGTCAACAACTTTAGCAAAGATGTTGTCCCCGTCTTTTAATTTTTTTATTTCATTTTTGGCGGCAATAAATTCCCGGCCATAAATAATGCCGGCTCCTAAAGATCCCAAATCCAAAAACAAAGAAGCGCGGCCCTTGCCGACAACTTTACCTTCAATCAGCTTGCCGATTTGAGGCGATTTGACTGTATCAGGCTTTTCCAATAAATCTTTCATGACCGATAATTCCTCCATAATATTTTATATACCAAATCTTTTCCACAATGACAAGGTATTAAATAACC
>JAVHRH010000071.1:0-8064 GCA_036171555.1 Parcubacteria group bacterium
GATATTGTGCGCTCTTTATATCTGGCAGATTGTTAAATGGATCAACTATGACCGGACAAAGACTAATCAAACTCAAAGGGTCCCCTAAGGACCCTTTTTTTATCCGTATTTGGAATAACGGCATTTCTTAATTAGCACCATAAATGGGAAAACTATTTTAGCGATTTTTCCATTCTAAATATTTGATGTTCCTTCCCGTCACCCATTTTGACTGGATAGGTAGTTTTAACTTCAAATCCAAGCGATTCATAAAGTTTTTGAGCTGGCACTTGGTCTGCGCTGACTTCTAGAACCGCAATCTCTACTTCCGGATTATTTTTTAACTCTCCAATCATATTCTCCATTAAGTTTTTTCCAACTCCTTTGCCGCGACTATCTTTGTCAACATAAGCTCCCCAAATCTCGGCCGAGTGATTTTTTATATTATCATCACTTCTATATCCGCCGACCATACTCGTCAACCTGTCTGAAGTGTCTTTGGCAAATAAAATCCAACTTCTCCCCTTCCCGGCTTTTTGTAATCTTTGCTGCCATTTTTCATCAGGAATCGCTAATTCTTCTTCGTACGAAACTAAAAAAGCTTGCGGCTCTGCTTTTAACGCCCGGAGTCGCAGTTCTTTGTAATCTTTCCAATCTCTCGGTTTTAATTTAATAATTTTGAAATCTGACATGTAATTATTTTCTCGCCATGTTTCTTTGATGTTCCTCGCTATTCACCAGCCCACAATGTTTATATTTCTTCCCGCTGCCGCACGGACACGGGTCGTTGCGGCCGACTTTTTGGAACTTGGAATTTGAAACTTGATTGGAATTTGTAATTTGGGGGTTGGGATTTTCCTGTATACTTACCTTTAAAACAGTGCTGGCGATATTGTTTTCAATCTGATTCAATAGGTCCTGAAACATTTTGTGGGATTCGGTTTTATATTCCACCAGCGGATCTCTTTGGCCGTAAGCCCGCAACCTGACGGAGTCCCGCAAATAATCCATATTTTCCAAATGCTCCAGCCAAAACATATCCAAAGTCCGCAAAGCGACAACCTTAGCAACTTGATTAAATTTATCTCCAAGTTCTTTTTCTTTTTCCAGAAGAGATTTTTTTTGCTCTTCGTTTTCCAGCCAAGCGGCAATTTTTTCTGACCAGTTTGTATTTTGTAAAAACTCTTTTCTTTTTTTATAAATCACTTCCCGGTGCTTGTTCATCACATCGTCATATTCCAAAACATGCTTTCTTAAATCAAAGTTCATGCCTTCAATTTTACTCTGAGCGTCGCCAATAGCTTTGGAGATTAATTTATTTTCAATCGGCTGGTCTTCCGGAATTTTTAAAGCGTTCATTAAAGATTTAATCCGGTCACCCCCGAAAATCCGCATTAAATCATCTTCCAAGGAAACAAAAAACTGGGAAGAACCCGAATCTCCCTGCCGGCCGGACCGGCCTCTCAGCTGGTCATCAATTCTTCTCGCCTCATGCCTTTCCGTGCCAATCACATGAAGACCGCCCAGGTTTTTAACTTTTTGCGCTTCTTCGGGACTCGGCGGATTACCTCCCAAAATAATGTCAACGCCGCGGCCGGCCATGTTAGTGGCAATGGTAACTCCTTTGTATCTGCCGGCCTGGGCAATAATTTCTCCCTCCTGTTCATCATGTTTAGCATTCAGAATCTGATGGGAGACTCCTTCCATATTCAGCAGTTTTCCCAGATATTCATTTTTTTCGATTGAAGTCGTCCCGACCAGAACCGGCTGGCCCTGGGAGTTTTTTTCTTTGACCTCTTTCACAACCGCCATAAATTTACCCTCTTCCGTTTTATAAACCTTATCCGCCAGATCCTGTCTCACCATTTTTTTATTGGTGGGAACGGCCACCACTTCCAAATGATAAACCTTATCGAATTCTTCGGCTGAAGTTAAGGCCGTACCCGTCATACCGGCGAGTTTCCGGTACATCCTGAAATAATTTTGAAAAGTAACGGAAGCCAAAGTTAAAGACTCAGGCTGAACATTAACGCCTTCTTTGGCCTCAACGGCCTGGTGCAGCCCCCCTGACCAACGACGGCCAGGCATTAACCTGCCGGTGAATTCATCAACAATGATAACTTCACCCCCTTTGACCACGTAATCCCGGTCTCTTTTAAATAAGGCTGAAGCTCTCAAGGCCTGTTCCAAATGATGCAGGTATTTGATGCCTTTTTCTTCGTAAATATTCTTGGAATTCAGTATTTTTTCTATTTTATTGATGCCGTTTTCAGTTAAGGTAACTGCTTTCATTTTTTCATCGATGGCAAAATCCGTACTGGCATCCAGTCGGGGAATAATTTTGGCGAATTCCCGATACCACTGAGAACTTTCCATATCGGGAGCGGAAATAATCAAGGGTGTGCGAGCTTCATCGATTAAAATACTGTCTACCTCATCAATAATCGCAAAGTTAAATTCTCTTTGGACCCTTTGCCCCAAATCATAAACCATATTATCTTTTAAATAATCAAATCCGAACTCATTATTGGTGCCATAAGTGATATCGGCCAAATAAGCTTCTTTTCGCGAGCAAGGTCTTAAGTAATTTTCAAAAACTTTAAATCCGCCTAAAGCATCCCGCTCTTTATCCAACTCAGTATTTTCTTCTGCTTTAAATGTCGGGTCATAAAGAAAAGCCGCTTCGTGCACAATGCAGCCGACTGACAATCCCAAAGCATTATAAATTTGTCCCATCCAAACCGTATCTCTTTTTGCCAGATAATCATTGACCGTAACCAAGTGGCAACCCTGGCCTGATAAAGCATTGAGGGCCAAAGGCAAAGTGGCGGCTAAGGTTTTTCCTTCTCCCGTCGCCATCTGAGCAATCTTGCCTTCGTGCAAAACAATACCACCGATCAGTTGGACATCGAAATGTCTTTGATTTAAATTTCTTTTGCCGGCTTCACGGACTTGGGCAAAAACTTCCGGTAAAATATCATTCAAGCTCTTGCCTTTTCCCAGTTCCTCTTTTAATTTTCCGGTTTTTTCCGAAAGTTCCGCATCAGAAAGTTCAGCATAGCCGGATTCGAGAGAATTTATTTTTTCCAGCAAGGACTTAAGCGATTTTAAATACGTTTCGTTGGCATCGCCAAAAATTTTAGATAGAATTGACATATTTTCAAATTAACAAAGTTTGGAAATAAAAACAACCCCGTTTTTTAAGCGAGGTTGTCGAAGATTCTATTTCTTCTTCTTTTTCTTTGCCATGATATTGAAAATTTTTTAAAACAGACTTCTCAGTTTTCAGATAGGCGACCAACTACCTGAAGAAAAAAGGAATTATTAATTCATTTTTTCATTTTGAGGAATAATGTCAAGTGTGTATAACTAATTTTTAATTTCTAAAATCCTAAATACTGAATTTCCTCTTCCAAATTGATTCTGAATCTCTTTTTGACTGTTTTTTTGATTAAATTTATCAGATTAACCACGTCTTTTGCTCGAGCCCCACCCAGATTAACGATAAAATTAGCATGCTTTGGAGAAACTTGGGCCTGACCCGCCTGCTTTCCTTTCAAACTGCAGTCCTGTATTAATTTGGCGGCGGAATAACCTTTTGGATTCTTGAAAATGGAACCTATCGAAGGAAAATTTAACGGTTGAGTTGCCCGGCGGTAAGCTGAATATTTTTTAATCAGCCCTTTAATTTTATTTTTATCTTTTTTTTCTAATTCTAAAACAACTGAAAGAATAATCAGGTTTTTCTTTTTTTTAAAAATACTTTCCCGATAGGAAAAACCGCATTCTTTGTTTTTAAAATTTAAAATCTTTCCTTTACCAACGTCAAAAACTTCAACGTCCTTAACAAGGCGGGCCATTGATTTATCAAAGGCGCCGGCATTGCCCGCAATCGCTCCGCCGACTGTTCCGGGAATGCCAACCGCCCACTCCAAGTCTGTTAAATTATTTTTCAATGAAAGGCTGACCAATTTTCCTAATGGTAAACCCGTTTCGCAAATGATTTTACATTTTGCCTTTCCATTTTGCATTTTCCATTTTGCATTTTCCATTTTTATCACTAATCCTTTGAATCCTTTATCCGACGCCAACAGATTACTGCCGTTGCCCAAAATGAAAAACGGAATTTTATTTTCTCGGGCGAATTGAACAGCCAGAATTAAATCTTTTTTCGTTTTAGCAATAAAAAAATAGCGGGCCGAACCGCCAATTTTAAAAGTCGTGTAATTTTTAAGCGATACGTTTTTAGAAAATTTCATTTGCTATCGTCCCGGCTCATCCGGAAGATGAGGCTTATTTCATCGCCCGGATGAACCGGAAGAGTTAACTCCAAAAACTAAGTCTTTAGTGAGTGCTATCCTTCCGGCTCATTTATATTATAGAAAAAACGCAGTCTTAAAGCAAACAAAACAGGCGCCGCTCGAGTGGCGCCTGCGACTTAGTAGAGTTATTTACACTCACCGTCTACATATTAGCAAACTTATCAAAAAATGTCAAGCAGCAAGTCCCGATGTAATCGGGACGCAGATCGAAAAGAGATTTATCTCTTTGAGTTACTTTGGCAGACTGTCCAGAAATTTACTGATTTCCGAGGTAAACGAAGCGTCGGGGCTTAAGCTTTTCGCCTGCGTGCCAAGGTTTTTGGCGTCGGCAAATTTGCCCAAATTGGCGTTAGCGACCGCAAATCCGGCATAAAGCCTGGCATTTTTTGAATCTAATTTTATAGCCAAAGGATAAAGTTCAATCAATTGTTGGTTGTCACGAAGCTGCTGATAGATTTCAATGACTTTTTGGAGATCGTTTGAATTACCCTTCCAGTTATAACCGTTTTTTTCAGCTATTTTTACTTGGGCTGAAGCTAAATCAAACTGGCTGTTCATCCCGTAGGCCAAAGCCAGGAACCAGTGCGCTTGACCATATCTTGGTTCCAAATCGACTGTTTTCTTGATCAAATCAACGCCTTCCGGAATTTTTCCTTGATAAATTTTGGTCTGAGCTAAACTCCAATAAGTCTGCTGATTTTTAGGGCTTAACTCAATTGCCTTGGTCAGATATTTTTCAGCCGATTCAAGCTGTTTTACGTCCTGGGTTAAATAGAAAAAATCATTATAATATCTCCCTAAAAGCAGATAAAGCCGATAGTCTTCAGGATTTTTTTCAATACTTTTTTTTACCTCTTCGGCCGCTAATTCAAATCCGTTCTTCAGAACTTCTTTATTTTGTTTTTCATCAAAAACAAAAGAGCTCATTTTTTTAGCAAACTGCTCCGGCACTTCAAAGATAGACATCGGCGACAGATTAATTGCTTTCTGAAAAAGCGGTAAAGAATTTTCTAAAGAACCGGCCATGGCACTAACCGTATATCGAGACGCCCGAGCCGGCTGGATATTGCCGAAATAAACAGCCAGAAGAGAAGCGATAATGAGCAGGGCGCCAAAAAAGGGAGAAAAAGAAATTCTTTTTTTCTCCTGAGACGGCTGGATCTCGGCGTTATCATTCGAAGACAAAATCAGAAAATTCACGAAAGCTAAAGACAAGAAAAACATCAGGTAGCTTGAAACCATATCAAAAACCCAAATATCCTGCAGGAAATAAACCAGCAAAAGCGTAATCATTCCTAAGGGAATGAAAACATTTTTTCTTTTGATGACTTTGAATGAAATTTTCAATAATTTAAAAATGGCTACGGCAAAAACAGACAAGTAACTCAAAAGCCCTAAAACTCCCGACGTCACGGCCGTGTCTAAAACCACGTTATGAACCCGATCGTACCAAACGTCAAAAGTTAAGGGCAAGGCCGGATTAAAATATTTGGCAAACGGAATATTGAAATTTTCCTGGCCCCAACCTAAGAAAAATTTTTCTTGCCAACCCCGCCAGCCGGTTTGCCAAACCAGCAATCTTGACTGCACGCTGCCTGATTGCCAAAGAGTGTTTATCTTTTCTTTCGTAAAATTAAGCCGGGAAAAACCGAACCCGGCCAAAATTATTAAAATTATTAAAACAAAAAACAATCTTTTTAATATCCGGCTCTTTGAAGATAATAAATAAAACATCAAATAGCCGAACCCGACAATAAATATTCCGGCCGCCAGGGCGGAAACCGCCCCCTTGGTAAATCCTCCCGGATTAAAAAGCAAAGTGGAAAGAAAAATAATCAAAGATACCCCGTAAAAGATTCGCCAGGCCCATGATTTTAAAACAAGTAAAATTATTGCGAAAATAATATTAAAAACAAGATAAGCCGACAGAAATGAACTGTTGCCGAGGGTTCCGCCGCCACGACTGATGGAGTCGTTGGCAGTTAAAGTATAAATGCAGATTAAGACCCCGACTAAAATTGAAACTGATAGAATTCTCTCCCAATGTTTTCTCTCTTTAAAAACACTGCTTAAAATTATGAAGAAAACGTAAAGATGCAAAAAGGTTAAAATGCCCGTCATCCTTTCAAAGGTGCTCCAAAAACTTCTCATAAAATTAACTCCGGTCAAAGAAGTTAAAATGATTACGCCTAAAAATACGGTCAAACTGACGGTCAGGGCATTAAATTTCAACCGATATTTCGGGTTGGAAACAGCTAACAGAATATAGGCAATAAAAATCAGGTCAACGACGGTTCTGAAGAAAATGGTTTTCGGCACGACAAAAGGAAAAAAATAATCCTTGATAAAAATAAAGGGGGTCAGCAAAGTCAAATAAACTCCCCACTGAATAATGGTGAGATAAATCTTTTCTAAACGGGACCTCCGAGATAAAATTTCCGTCGAACCCTGATTTGCCTCGGTCATTCTTTTTTCTTGTTTTTCACGCGATCGCTTCCCCATAGTGGTTATAATTTAACTGGTTTATAGTTCAGTATAAGCTCTTTTAAAATTTTAACAATATTTTCCTTGTCATCAATTTCCGCTGCTTTGGACAAGGCTAATAGTCCCAAATCGAGCTTCTCTTTATCGATCGGTGAAAGTTTCGCCATAAAAATTTTCTGATTTTCTGTGGCAGTTGTTCCTTCTTCGGATGTCAGAATATCTTCGAAAAATTTTTCACCCGGCCGCGGTTGGGTGTAGACAATCGGCACATCTTTATCTGGTTCCAAACCTGAAAGCCGGATCATCTCCCTGGCCAAATCAACTATTTTAATGGGCTTGCCCATATCCAGAACAAACACTTCCCCGCCCTGGCCCATGGCTCCGGCCTGCAAGACCAGAAGACAAGCTTCGGCGGTCGTCATAAAATATCTTTTCATTTCCGGATGCGTAATTTCCACCGGTCCCCTTCTTCTGATCTGCTCCCGGAAAATTGGGATGACGCTTCCCCGACTGTCTAAAACATTGCCGAATCTTACTGAAATAAACTTGGTGCGATTGTTTTTCAGTGTTTGACAAATCATTTCGCCGAGTCTTTTTGTCGCGCCCATAATGGAAACGGGGTTGACCGCCTTATCGGTTGAAACAAAAATAAATTTTTCGGCGCCGAATTTTAAAGCGGCTGAAGCCACGGCTGCGGTGCCTAAAACATTATTTTTAATCGCCTCGTCTGGATGCTCTTCCATTAAAGGAACGTGTTTATAAGCGGCGGCATGAAAAATAACCTGAGGGGATTGAGCGCTAAAAATATGGTCAACGGCCTCTTTGTCCCTGATGTTGGCCACAAAAGATGAAATTGGAATAAGGCTGGCCTTCAGCTCGTTTTCAATGTTAAAAATACCTGTTTCGTCCTGGTCTAATAAAAATAATTGGGCGGGTTGAAATTTGATTATTTGCCGGCAAAGCTCGGAACCGATGCTGCCGGCCGCTCCCGTCACCAAAACTTTTTTATTCTTGATAAAACCCTCAATTAATTTCTTGTCCAGAGAAAGCGGTTCCCGATTCAGCAAGTCTTCCATTTCAACTTCCCTTAAGGTGCCGAGGCTGATGCGACCGGCAATTATTTCATTGATTGGCGGAACAATTTTTATTTTTCTCAAACCCGCCATGCGGCCGCTTTCGACCGCTTCCATGATAACTTTGGAACCGGCTGACGGCAAAGCGATAATCAAACCGGCGATTTGTTTTTCTTTGACGATGGCCGGCACGTCGCTGATTTTGC
>JAVHRH010000072.1:0-7878 GCA_036171555.1 Parcubacteria group bacterium
GAGATTTATCTCTTCGACTATCTTTTACCTTGATAATGTATTCCTGGTAAATCTGTTTTGGCTGCTGAATCGGTAAAACGCAGGGCAAATTCTTCAGCCCCTTATTGTACATCATGCCTATTTTCCTTCTTCTTTTGAGCATCGCCGGATAATATTTGAATTTTATATTTAAAATCGCTGCCTGAATGTTGTCCAACCTAGTGTTGTAGCCCCAGTCCATTATTTTGGGCGCTTTTGGCTGGACTCCAAGCAGCGCTCCCTGAGTAACATTCCAATGATTTCTCATCAGCCGCAGTTTTTCATAGAGTTTCCGGCTGTCAGTGACTATCGCGCCGCCGTCTCCGGCGCCACCCATGGTTTTCGGAGATATAAAGCTGAAACAGCCGGTATTTCCTATACTCCCAGCTTTTTTCTTGCCCCAGTAGGCTCCCAGGGCCTGGCAGGCATCTTCTACCACCCATAGCTTGTATTTCCTGGCTATTCTCATGATTTCACTCATATCGCACACCTTGCCTGATAAATGAACCGGAACAATCCCGACTGTTCTTGAAGTAATCGCTTTTTCGACTAAAGATACGTCCATTAATCCATCCTCGCCAACATCAATTAAAATCGGCTTTCCCCCTAAATGGACTATTTCCTCGATTGAGGAAATAAAAGTATGGCCGACGGTTATAACTTCATCCCCGGGCCCACAGCCCAAAGCCTTATAGGAAAGCTTTAAAGCATCTGTTCCGGAATTAACTCCGACAGCATACTTTGTCCCCACAAATTTGGCTAATTTTTTCTCAAACTCCAACACGTCTTTTCTTAAAATAAAATTACCCAAAGAAAAGCATTTATCAATTGCCTTTAATATCTCTTTTCTATGAGATCTATAATATCGGCGATAACTTGAATTAATAAAATCTACTTTATATACCATAGATTTTTATTTATAAAAATCGAGGGTGAAGATGAAGGCAAACCCGCAGGGGTAAACTTCATCGCCCCTTTCAATTAAAAATTATAATCTTACATACGCCGGATTATTTGATTTAGACATTTTTGATAAAGCGGTATTCAACGCGGCTTCGGTTTTGGGATAATACCTTTTGATATTGGGCAGATTTTTCAATAAATCTTCCTCATTTTCTTTGCCTTCCAGGTTGTGGGTAAAACCGACAAACCCGCTGATTGAAGTCCCGACAAATTTCACGTTTAAATTTTGGTAGCAAACATCATCCCTTATTTGTTCCAAAGCCCGGTAGACCAAAAACGGAACAGTTGAATAGCAATAAGGTTTCTTGCCTGATATAGCGAGACCTGAGGCAATTCCGACCATGGCTTGCTCGGCTATCCCGCAATTAAAAAACCTGCCGGGGAATCTGTCTCTGATTTCTTCAAAATAAGAATAACCCAAATCATCCGTCAGAAAGACGATGTTTTTGTCTTTGGCCATTAATTTACTCAGATAGGCAAAGAAGGGCTTTCTCATACAATTGTTTGTCTAAATTTTTGTAATGCCACTCGAATTTCTTTTCCATCCAACTAACTCCTTTTCCTTTTATGGTTTTGGCGATTATCACTAAGGGCCGAGTATGTTTTAGCTTTAAAGCTTTTTCTATTTCCTGAAAACTGTGGCCGTCAATCGTTTTTGTCTGCCAGCCGAAAGTTTCCCATTTTTTTGCCAAAGGTTCCAGTTTCAAAATCTCTTCGGTTTTGCCGCAAGCCTGAAAATAGTTTCGGTCGACAATGACCGTTAAATTGTTCAAATTATGATGGCTGGCAAAGAGAGCGCTTTCCCAGGTTGTTCCCTCTTGCAATTCGCCATCGGAAACCAAACAATAAACCTTCCTTTTTTTATCGGCTAAAGCGATTCCCAAAGCCACCGGCAAACCGTGACCCAAGCTGCCGGCCGACCAAATAACTCCCGGCACCTCCCGACCCGCCAAAGGATATTTTTTGAGATAAGAGACGACTTTTTGGCGAGGAATCAACCCCTTTTCCGCCAAAATAGCATAAAGAGCACTGGCTCCGCTGGCTTTGGAAAACAGAAAAATATCAGCTTTTTTCAAGATTTTAAAGTAGAGCGCAACCAGTATTTCCACGCAAGACAAAGCCGAACCAATATGGCAGGCTTTAGTTTCAAAGCTGGCTTTAAGAATATTTTGCCTTATAACTTTAGCCAAATTGTCTAAATTCATAAATTCAGTATAGCCGATTTTAGCTAAAAGTCCAATCGAAGAAGATAAATCTTCTTCTCTATCTTCGTCCCGCTCTTGCGGGACTCGCTGGTTGACAACACCCAAAAATATGATTACTATATAGAATTATTCGGAGGAATGCACCTTGACATCCTGATCGTCCTCCAAAGGGGGAACAAATGGAACTGATAAGAGTTGACTCTATCTGTGATCATCCGGCTGAACTGGAACACGAGGAAGACGGAGTAATCATGGAACCGCCTTTCTACGGCGCCTTAGACGGCTTCAGCGAACCATATAGCTATCTTAATCCGCCAAGACCGTTCAACGATTTTACCGGCGGAGAAATGATAGTGAAAACCGTCAAAAGGAACTTTCTCGGCGCCAACCCTGCTTTACCGATTGAGGCCTATCTCCAACTGGCCAATGCCGGCATCAAAAAAATGCTGGCGGCCGAAGAGTTGCCTGTCGGAAATGCCGGATTAATGCCGGGAGCTGTTTTCGCCGTTGCGAAAGTGGAAGTAAAAACAATAAAATTCATCCAGGGCGGCGATTGTTTGATCGTTTGGCATTTTGCTGACGGTAAAATCGATTTCACCCGCAATCAAGCCTATGGACATGTTTCGCATAATCTTCGAACCATTGAAGAAATTCTGGCGAAAAACAGCGGCAACCGAAAAGAAATGTGGGTGGAATTCGCCCCAATCCTCTCTCGACGCCGAGAGCAAGATATCAACAACCCGTTGTCAGCCAACAATTATGCCGTGCTTAACAGCCAACCGGATATAATGAAATGCTGGATTGCCGGCGAGATACCGCTAAGGAATCTCACCACCCTGCTGGTTTTCACGGACGGTTTTGCCCATTATGAGCAAACTTCCCCTGACAAAATAGCATTTCTGGCTGCCAAACTGATTGACGATTACCACCGCAAGAGATTGGCTTCAGGGCAGAAAGAAACTCTGAACCAGATGCTGGCCGAGAAACGTGCCGAGGCGAAAACCTGTATTAAGCTTTCTTATATTGACCGCGACGAAGCGGCGGCAGTTGCTCTGGAGTTCGGCGATAAAGAACAAAAGGTGAAAGTCAGTTATTTTTCACGGCAAGAACTGAAATCCCTGTGTCCCGCTTAAAGGACACAGGGATTATTTTTTTAAGTCGAAGAAATAATTTAAAATTATTTCTTCTTCATCTAGCCGAATCGCAATAAAGGCTGAAGAAGAGATTTATCTCTTCGCCTCGCTACGCGAAAGCTTGCTAGCTAAAGATTTTTAAAACAGTTCTAAAAATTATTTTAATGTCCAACCAGAAAGAATGGTTTCTGGCGTATTCCATCTGCAATTTGATTTTTGTCGGCCTGATTTTTTCCTGATAATCTTTTTCAGGACCTAAGCTCCCCTTTAAGATCTCGCCTTCATGAAAATTCCACAAACTGGCTAAATCCGTCATACCGGGTTTAACCGAAAGGATTATTTTTCTTTCTTCAACTGACATCATATCAACATACATTTTAACTTCGGGCCGCGGCCCGACTAATGACATCTCGCCTTTTAATACGTTAATCAACTGGGGCAGCTCATCCAGCTGATATTTTTTCAGAAAAGAAGCTATCTTCAGCAGGCGTTTATCGTCGTTGGCGGTTGAAGGACCGCCTAATTGTTCGGCATTATTTACCATTGTCCTGAACTTAAAAATCCGAAACATTTTTCCTTTTTTCCCAACCCGCTCTCCGCGATAAAACGCCGGGCCCGGTGATTCTTTTTTAATTAAAATAGCCACCACTAAAAATAAAGGCGAGGTTATAACCAGCCCGAAAAGAGAAAAAATAAAATCAAATAATCTTTTCATAAAGTATTCTAATTAAACCGTAAATAGACCCTAAACCGTAGAAAAAATGGCGAAAGAAAAAAGCCAAAATCAAAAAAGGAAATAGTTTGATATCCTGCCTCACTGCAATCTTGAAAGAAAAAAGCAGATTCAGTAAAAAATAAATGTCAAAACAGAAAACAAATAAAATTTTAAACCAAAGAGAAAAATTGCCCAGAAAGAAAAACAGTAAAAGTCCGACCGCAAAAAATAAGGGAAGCAGATGTCTCAGAGAAAAAATCCTGATGTTGAATTTTAACGGATAAATGGTCCAGAAGCCATCAACAAAATTGTGTTTTATAAATCCTGACAGCGTGGCTTGCGGATAATAATAAGAAACAATTTCCGGAACCAAAAGTATTTTGCCGTTAGCTTTTCTCAACCTTCTGTTGAATTCAATGTCCTGCGACCGAATCAATTTTTCGTTATACAGGCCGACTCCATCAGGAGGCGGACTAAACACTTCTTTTTTATAGCAACCGCCAAAAACCGTATCCACCCAGCGGGGTTTGTCCGAACCTGTCCTGAAATAAGCGCCAGCCGCACCAAAAAAGGACGATAAACAAAAAGCAATTGCCCGGCCAGATAAAGTATTTTCAGCCGGCAAAGTTTTCATCACCCCTCCCACGTCATCAGCGCCGCTTTCCATTAACTGTTTGACGCATTTTGAAACATAATCTTTTTCATAACCGGCGTGAGCATCCATTCTGACAATAATTTCACCTCGCGCCGCGCGAATTCCGATATTCAAACCGAAAGGAGTATATTTATTAAGATTAGACAACAATTTAACAAAAGAATATTTTTTTACATATTCTTCAATTATTTTTTTGGTTTCGTCTTTTGAATCTCCATCGACAACTAAAACTTCAAGATTATCTTTGGGATAATCTTGGCTTAAAATTGAATCCAGGCATTTGGCAATAAAATGCTTTTCATTGCGGCAGGGAATTATTATCGAAACAAATGGAAATTCATTAAGAATCATAATTTTCAATTCTAACCAAAAAGCTCGCCGCCCGGCGGCTGAATTATCGGGCCGTATCTCAAAAGAAATTCAAGAACGATATAGTTCACTAAAATATACAAAACAATCATGGTTATTTCTAAGAAAAGATTAACTCGGTTGTCTTTATAATGCCTTAAAAGGCCTGAACTTCCCAAAAGCATCAACAGAGGAGCGGCGATATAGATCATCCGATTATGAGGATAAACCCAAAGAAAAAAACTCAAGGAAGGCGGCAAAAAAGCGATTAAAATCTTGAGGCGTTCATAATTTTTAACGGCGAACTCTTTCAAGGCTCCCAGCAAAACAAAGAACCAGCCTATCAACAATACCCGGCCTATTTCGATGACAATCCTTAAAGGGGTAACCATGTAAAAGCCGTTGAAAAAAGTGGTAAAATTAGTATCGCTAGCTCCAACTCCGCCCTGGCGGAAAGCGTTCCAATAAGTATAAGAATATAACTTATATAAGATAAAACCGTTGATTATGGGAAAAACAAGAAAGGCTGAACCAAAAACTATAAGGTATTTAAATTTTTCTTTCAGCGAAACAGGCAGAGCAATCAAGACCAAACTGGCAAAAAATATGGGAGCGGCGGCCACGTTTTCCTTAAAAAGCATGCCAAAACCGGCTATCAAGCCCGACAGCAAAGCCGTTTTTATTTGCGGTTTTCTAAGAAAATTTAAGGATATCAGAACCGAAAAAAGATAGAAAAACCAACCGGGCAAATCCGTTAGGTAAGCTAAACCATAAGCCAGCATCGGATAAGCTGTAACGTATAAAACCGTTCCGTAAAACGCCTGTTTTTCATTGCGATAAAGACGACGGATCAGAAGAAAGATTAACCAGGCAGAAAGGAAATAAAAAACGACATTTTCAACAATTAAAACTTTCTCAACTCCAAAAATAGGCGCCAGAGCGGCTCCGATTAAAATCGGCATGGGATTTAAAATCCTGTGAAGAAAAATTTGGCCGCCGGGATCTCCCAAGATATATTTTATAGTTGAAATATATTGGGGAGTGTCGCTATGGATAAATCTGGGAACAAAAAAAGCCAAAAGCAAAACGGCATTTAATAAGGCGACTGTAAAAGAGAGCAAAAGATATTTTCTGAAATTGGTCATTTTAGATTATTTATCGTATAATAATATATTATATAATCAGAAATAAAAAATGAAAAGTATCTTCCAACTGATTTCGAAAGACGTAAAAATCGGTAAAAATGTGAAAATTTTTGGTTTTGTTAATCTTTACGGCTGCGAAATCGGCGACAATACCAAAGTTGGCGCCTTTGTTGAAATCCAAAAGGGTGCCAAAATCGGGAAAAACTGCAAAATTGAGAGCCACACTTTTATTTGCCAAGGAGTGACGATTGAAGATAATGTTTTCGTCGGCCATAACGTTGCCTTTATTAATGATAAATTTCCCCGGGCGGCTAATAAGGAATGGAAAGCAATTCCCACTTTAGTCAAAAAGGGAGCCGCTATCGGCACGGGAGCAACAATTATGTGCGGCATCACTGTTGGAGAAAATGCTTTAGTGGGCGCCGGCAGCGTGGTGATAAAAGATGTGCCGAAAAATACCATTGTTGTCGGAAATCCGGCTAAAATTCTTAAGAAAATATAAAAAAAACTTGCTTTATGAGAATCCCCTTAATTGATCTATCCCTGCAATACCAAAAACTTGCTCCGGAAATAAACGAAAAATTGATTGAGTTGATGAAGAAAGGTGAATTTATTTTGGGCGGAGAATTAAAACTTTTTGAGGAGGAGTTTGCTCAATATTGCGGCTCGAAGTACGCTGTCGGCGTAGGGTCAGGCACCGACGCTCTTTTTTTATCTCTTTTGGCTTGCGGCATCGGCCCGGAAGATGAAGTGATAGTTCCCGCCAATACTTTCGCCGCCACCGTGGAAGCAATTTGCTTTGTGGGAGCCAAACCAATTTTGATTGACGCTGATCCCGAAAACTATAATCTTGACTTAAACTTGTTGGAAAAAGCGATTACTGAAAAGACAAAAGCGATAATTCCGGTCCATCTTTTCGGGCAGATGACCGACATGGATAAATTGATGGCCATCGGCCAAAAACATAATCTTTTAATTATTGAGGATGCTTGTCAGGCTCACGGTGCCGAATATAAAAACAAAAAAGCCGGCTCTTTCGGCATTACCGGCTGTTTCAGTTTCTATCCTTCAAAAAATCTAGGGGCTTTTGGCGATGGCGGCATCATCACAACCGACAACGCGGAAATTAACGAAAAATTAAAGATGCTAAGAAATCACGGTGAAAGACAAAAATATCTCCACGAAATCAGGGGCTTTACCAGCCGCCTAGACAACCTCCAAGCGGCTGTTTTAAGGATTAAGCTGAAATACTTGGATGACGGGAATGCCGCCAGAAACAAATGGGCCGGACTTTATACTCAAATACTGAAAGAAACTTCTTTAACCACTCCCCGAATCGAACCTTGGGCAAAACATGTTTTTTACCTTTATGTCGTTCGCTCCCAAAAAAGAGACGAACTGCTTAGTTTTTTGAAAGAGAAAGAAATTTTTGCCGGCATCCATTATCCCAGCCCCATTCACCTGCTCCCGGCTTTCAGAGATTTGGGATACCAAGAAGGAGATTTTCCTGTCAGCGAAAAATTCGCCAAAGAGATCATTTCTCTGCCGATGTTTCCCGAATTAACTGAAAATGCCGTCAGAACCGTAGTTGACGCAGTCAAAGAATTTGAAAAGCTATCTCTTTAGTCCTAATTTTAACAGAATTAAAGGCTTAAATACTATCCAAAGAGACGCCAAGGGGTTATTAATCTTGGTG
>JAVHRH010000073.1:0-1538 GCA_036171555.1 Parcubacteria group bacterium
ACCCCCCTTCCGCCCGCCTCGCCTTGAACCGGAGCGGAAAGGCAAACTGCCAAAGAACCTGTTAAAAATGTCGGCTCGAACTTTATGAAGGCCAAAAGCGGGCTTTTCTTTTCGGAATTGAAATAAATCATAAAATTTGATAGTATGATAATGAAAGTATATCAAATCACTTTCATACTATCAATATACTGCAAGTATGGCAACTGAATCAAGCATTGGCGAGAACATAAAGAAACGCCGGACAAAGTTAGGGCTTTCGCAAGAAGATTTTGCCCAAAAGTCAGGCGTAAAATATACAACACTTACCAAGATTGAAACTGGGGTTATTAAAACTCCTTCAGTTGCGATAGTGGCAAAAATTGCGAAAGCCCTAGATGTTTCTATTGAGGATTTACTTAAATAATATGGCTATATTTCGATTTATATTTTCAATCATTTTTGCTCCATTTAGATGGTTAGCGAATTCGCTAACCAAACGTAAAGATAATGTTTTGGAGTGGCATTTAAATTATGGACCTTCGTTTGTAAAAATTCAGACGAAGCATAAGGAACAATTCTTAGGTGATGATTTATTGATAGCCAGCTATATTCTCTTTTTGGCTCGATATTTTTATATTTGCGATGACCGGCAAGCAGATGTTGTGCGAAATTTCCTTTTGGAAGAAATAGAAAAATCCCAAAAACCTAATGAGATTACGCCAAAATTGTATGAGGTTGTTTTTCAAACATTGAATCAAATGGAAAAAGACGCAACACTTGGCTTATTCAAAATTTATAATAGGTTTTTGCCTATCCCACCTCTGACTTTTTCCGAAGATGAAGAGCCAAAAAATTCGCTCGCAAAATATCAATTTTTGGTTTTTGAACGTTCTGGCGGTAATGGATTAGGTCATATTTTCCATATGTCCGCCGGACCCGATATAATTTTACTTCCTCTTACTGTTGGGATTTTGTATGAGTATGTAGTAAGTAAATTGCGGGATAAAGACAAAAAAGAAAAATTGGATAATTCAATTATCGGTTTACTGAAAAGGCATTCAGCCGTAGATTGTCGATCTATGGAAGGACAAAATGAATTGCCAAACGAAATTATTAGTCACAATCATCTGAATTACTAAATATGGGAATTGTAATTTTTGTCATCGGGTTGATATTCGGTTTATTTGCTTTGAGCCAAATTATTTATCCTTTATTTTCGGCTTGGCCACGAGCCAAGAAGTTGGAAAGAGAGGGTAGATTGAAGCGACCTATACCTATCACAACTTTTGTTATTGCTCCGATTATTTGGGGAGTATTACTTCTTGGCTCGGTGTGGCTTGTCAAAAATTACTTTGGTGCTCATCTAAATACTTACTACATCAGTTTGGCAATTATTCTTGTCGTAGTTATTATGCAGATACCAAAGCAGAATCGGGATTTAGAAGCAGATTTTAAGGATTCTTGGGGAGCTTATTTGAAAGATTCTGAATAGCCGCCAAAGAAAAACTTGAAATCGTCCTTTCCGCTCCGGTTCAAGGCGAGGCGGGCGGAAGGGGGGT
>JAVHRH010000074.1:0-7464 GCA_036171555.1 Parcubacteria group bacterium
TTTTATTAATCCGAAAATCAGTTTCGCCGGTTTTAAAATTCCTCATTATTTTAATATTCCTTTTAAATTAGGCCTTGATTTGCAAGGCGGCACCCATTTGCTTTACCAGGCCGATCTTTCTCAGATTCAGACAGTTGATTACAATTCTTCCATGCAGGGCTTAAGAGATGTGATTGAAAGAAGAGTGAACTTGTTTGGGGTCAGAGAACCGGTCGTTCAAGTTGAACAAAACACTCATCGGTTGTCCGTGGACTTGGCCGGCGTCAAAGACGTTAACCAAGCTATCCAAATGATCGGCCAGACGCCATTTTTGCAGTTTGAAGAACCGAAAGAAAATTACCAAGCCATTCTTGATAATAATCAAAAAGTGGTTGAAAGCGCGACGGGAACCTTGGAAAATCCTTTTCAGGTGACAACGCTAACCGGCCAATATTTGCAAAAAGCTGATGTTGTTTTTGACCAGACGACCTATAAACCCCAAATCTCTTTACAATTTAACGACGAAGGCGCCAAAATTTTTGAGGATTTAACCGGTAAAAATGTCGGCAAGCCCTTGGCTATCTTTATTGATGATGTTTTGCTTTCAGCTCCGGTTGTCCAGGAAAAAATATCGGGAGGCAAAGCGCAAATTACGGGAAACTTCACGGCTGACGAGGCGAAAAAGTTAGCTCAAAACTTAAATGCCGGGGCTTTGCCTGTACCCATCAAATTAATTTCCCAGCAAACCGTGGGCCCTACCTTGGGCACCGATTCCTTGAGCGCTTCTTTGAAGGCGGGCCTGATCGGGTTTTTGGCCATTATCTTATTTATGATCATTTTTTATCGTCTGCCCGGCCTGTTGGCGTCAATCGCTTTGCTTTTGTACGTCGCTTTTGTTTTAGCTTTGTTTAAACCTTTGGTTACCTTAAGCTTGGCGGGAATAGCCGGTTTTATCCTGTCAATCGGCATGGCGGTTGATGCCAATGTTTTAATTTTTGCCAGGATGAGAGAAGAATTAAGCTGGGGCAAAACTTTTAATCTGGCAGTCGAAGAGGGATTCAAGAGAGCTTGGCCGTCAATCAGAGACGGCAATTTAACCACTTTGGTGGTGGCTGTTTTTATGTTTTTTTACGGCACCAGTTTTGTCAAAGGATTCGCTTTGACTTTATCCATCGGGGTTTTGGTCAGTATGTTTTCAGCCATTACCGTGACCAAAGGCCTTTTGAAATTATTTATCGGCACCAAATTGGAAAAGATTAAACAACTTTGGAGATAATTTTATGCGGTTAACCCTTATCAAATATCGTCGGTGGCATTATATCTTTGCGTTGATTTTGGCTGCAGTCAGCATCTATTCTTTAATTGTTTTTGGTTTAAAACCGAGCATTGATTTTGTCGGCGGCAGCGTTTTGGAAATGCAATTTAAAGATGCGAGACCCTCAAACCAGCTTTTGCAGGAAAAATTAAAAGATTTGAATTTAGGCGACATAACCCTGCAGCCGGTCGGAGAAAAAGATCTGAGTATAAAAACCAAAGATATCGATGAAAATACTCATCAGCAAATTTTAACCCAAATCAATACTTTGGCGCCCTTTACCGAAACAAAATTTGAATCAATCGGACCGACTATCGGTAAAGAACTAAGCCAAGGCGCCTGGAAATTAATTGTCTTGTCTTTGCTGGCCATTTTAATATATATTGCGATAGCTTTCAGCAAGGTCCAACGGCCTTTAAGTTCTTGGCAGTATGGTTTAATTTCTATTTTGGCTTTATTTTTTAATCTCTTGGTGACGCTGGGTGCTTTTTCTTTGCTGGGTAAGTTTTACCAGGTTGAAGTAAACATTCCTTTTATTGTCGCCTTGCTGACGATTATCGGTTATTCAATCAATGATACGGTGGTGGTTTTTGACCGAACCAGAGAAAACTTGCTGAAACACAGATCCGACGACTTTGAGCAATTAGTTAACGACAGCGTTAATCAAACTTTAAGCCGGTCGATTAACACCGTTTTGACCGTACTCTTTCCCTTGGTGACTATTTATTTCATCGGCGGCGATACCTTAAAATACTTTGCCTTGGCTTTAATCATCGGAATCAGCTGCGGCGCTTACTCGTCTATTTTTATCGCCAGTTCCTTATTGGTTACCTGGGAAAAGCTTAAAAGGCATAAGAAATAGTTAGTCAAAGAGGACTTCGTCCTCTTTTCCATCTGCGCTTTTGCCGTGCAAAAGCTTGCTAGTTGACATAGAGTTTAAGCTATGTTATAGTTGATTAATTATGAAATTTAATTATCAAAAAATTTGTTCAGGATTCTTGGCAATCTTGCCGACGAGACAAAGAGAAGTGATTTCTCGCCGTTTTGGTTTAACCGATTCCGGTGAAGGTGAAACCTTGGAATCAATCGGTAAAACGCTGGGAGTCACCAGGGAAAGAATCCGCCAGATTGAACGGGACGGGTTTTTAAAACTGAAACCGCAATTAAAACAAAATCAAGCCATTTTCGATTCTTTCAAACAATATTTGAAATCGGCCGGTGGCGTTAAAAGAGAAGAAATAATTTTGGCTGATTTGGGCGATAAAAAATGGGGGAGTTATGTTTCTTTTTTGTTGTCCTTAAGCAAAGACTTCCAAAGATTCAGCGAAAATAACGATTTTTATGCCGTTTGGACGCAAGATGAAGGTTCATTATTTAAAGCCCGGAAAGCAATCGCTTCTTTGATTGCTAAATTTCAGAAGACAAATCAGCCTGCTAAATTAAAAGAATTAGTGAAAGGATCAGGGCTGAGCCTTAAGGCTCTCGTTTCTTTCTTGGAAATTTCTAAAAAAATTCAGCAAAATGTTGAGGGGTTTTGGGGATTAGTCAGCTGGCCGGAAATTAAACCCCGCGGCGTCAAAGATAAAGCTTACTTGGTTTTTAAAAAAGAAAAGAAACCGCTTCATTTCAAAGAAGTGGCGGCTTTGATTGAAAGGTCTTTGCCGCAAACCGTCCATAACGAACTGATCAAAGACAACCGATTTGTCTTGGTGGGCCGGGGCATCTACGCTTTAAAAGAATGGGGTTATCAAGACGGTTTTGTCAAAGATGTTATTTTGAATACTTTGCAGACGGCCGGGAAGCCCTTGAACAAAAACGAAATCTTAGACCAAGTTTTAAAACAAAGAATGGTTAAAGAAAACACCGTTTTATTAAACTTGAGCAATAAAAAATATTTTGCCCGAGACAACGACGGCTCTTATACTATTAGGGAGGCTTAATTTAAATGTCGGTTGCTGACATTTACACATATTTAAATTATTTAATTCAAGTTCTGAAAAATTGGTGGTGGGTGCCGCTTCCTTTTATTTTATGGAATTATTTTAAATTCCTTTATTTATGGTGGCGAATTGACTTTTGGTTAGGGGCGCAAAAAAGAATTTTATTGGAGGTGAAAATACCTAAAGAGATGTTAAAGCCGATCCGGGCCATGGAGCAGGTTATGGCCAGCATTCACGGCGTGGTTTTTCATCCGCCAGACTGGTGGGAATTGTGGGTTGACGGCCAGATTCAAACTCCGGTTTCCTTTGAAATTGCTTCAATCGGCGGAGAAATTCATTTTTACCTTAGAATCTATAAACAATATCGCGACGCGGTGGAAACCAGCATCTATTCGCAATATCCGGGAGCGGAAATAACCGAGGTGGATGACTATGTCAAATATGTTCCGCAAAGCATTCCCAACAAAGAGTGGAATTTATGGGCAACGGACTATAAGATGGCTAACCCTGACGACCATTACCCGATTAAAACTTATCTTCAATTTGAAACCGAGCAGGAATCGGAAGAAGAAAAAAGAGTTGACCCGATTGCCAGCTTGACCGAGGCTTTAAGCAAGATAGAACCGGGCACCCAATTTTGGATTCAAATGATAGCGGAACCTGTGGCCATAGACAAGGACTTTCCTTGGTTTAAAAAATGGTTGAAAGAAGGCGAAAAGATCAGAGATAAAATAGCCCGGCGGGAAGAAACAGCTTTAAAACAGATGCCCATTATCCAGGAAGCGGCTCAGATTTTACTTACCGGCAAACCTAACGTAGCGGAAGAGAAGGTAAAAGAAACTTTTCCGCCGGAAATGAAACTGACTCCGGGCGAAAGAGAAATTTTAGGCGAACTGGAAAGAAAACTATCTAAGCCCGCGTTTAATACCAGCATCAGATTCATTTGGCTGGGCGAAAGAGATGTTTGGTTTAAAGCTAATTTTCGCTTGGGTTTTACCTTTTTTAATGATTATATGACTCTTAACCTTAACGGCCTTATCCCCAGAGGCGATACTATCAGTAAAATCCACAAAAGCTGGTTTTTACCTTTGAACATACTTGCTCCCAGAAGATTATATCTAAGAAACCGTAAATTGTTCCGAAATTATATCGAAAGATTGGGTACTTATTTTCCGAGAACGAAACCGGGCGGTAGGTTCGTTTTAAACACCGAAGAGTTAGCCTCTCTTTATCATTTCCCGAGCAAAGCCGTAGCTCCGGCTCCGGGCATCTCTAGAGTTGAATCCAAGCAGGGGACAATTCCATCCGAACTGCCGATGGGAGAATAATTTTAAAAATGTTTTACTCTCTTTTTCTGCCACCTGCTTAGGTGGCATTTTGAGGTAAATTGAGATATAATTTAGGTAAGATTATGGCATCAGATGAAATAAATTTTTTTGCTGAGACAACTTTCCGCAATCAACGGAAAAAATTTGGCATCAAGCTTGACGACAGAAGAAGGCATATGTATATGATCGGGAAGACCGGTATGGGTAAAACGGAAGTGCTGAAAAATATGGCTATTCAAGATATTCAAGCCGGCCGGGGCATTGGCTTTGTTGATCCTCACGGCGAAGCGGCTGAAGAATTACTGGACTTTGTTCCGGCGAACCGCGTCAACGACGTGGTTTATTTCAATCCGGCCGATTTGGATTTTCCCCTTGCCTTTAATATTATGGAAAAGGTAGACATTGAACACCGGCATTTGGTGGCCTCAGGATTGATGGGAGTTTTTAAAAAAATCTGGCCGGACGTCTGGTCAGCCCGCATGGAATATATTTTGAATAATTGTATTTTATCTCTTTTGGAATATCCGGGTTCCACGTTACTGGGGATTAACCGAATGTTGGCTGATCCAGAATACCGAAAAAAAGTGGTTGACAGTGTTCAAGACCCGGTGGTTAAATCTTTTTGGACGCAGGAATACGCCAGATATACCCAGCGCTACGAAGTGGAAGCGACGGCGGCCATCCAAAACAAAGTCGGCCAGTTCATTTCTAACCCCTTAATTCGGAACATCATCGGCCAGGTAAAATCCAAGATTGATATGAGGAAAATTATGGATGAGGGGAAAATTTTCATTTTGGATTTGTCCAAAGGCAGAATCGGCGAGGATAATTCAAGATTGTTGGGCGCTTTGTTGATTACTAAGCTTCAGTTGGCTGCGATGTCCCGGGTTGATACGCCTGAAAAAGAGAGAAAGGATTTTTTCCTTTACGTTGACGAATTTCAAAATTTTGCCACCGGATCTTTCTCCACAATTTTATCGGAAGCCAGAAAATACCGCTTAGCTTTAATTTTGGGAAACCAATATCTGGCTCAGCTGGAAGAGATGAATTCTTCGGGCCGGAATACGGGAGTGAGGGAGGCGGTCTTTGGCAACGTAGGGACAATAGTTGTTTTCCGAGTTGGAGCTGAAGACGCCGAATTTCTGGAAAAAGAATTTACGCCCGAGTTCTTGGCTGAAGATTTGGTTAATTTGGGAAAATACAATATCTATTTGAAATTAATGATTAACGGCATAGCCGGCAGCCCTTTTTCTGCTTTAACTTTGCCTCCGATTCCAAAGCTGGCGGAATCAAGCCGAGAAAAAATTATCCAGGTTTCCAGAGAAAGATACACTACGCCCAGCAATATTATTGAAGAAAAAATTGCCAAATGGACAGGTGTTCAAGAAGCGCCAAAATTACAGCCAGTAGTGCCTATTTCTAACGCTTCTGTTGCGCTTCCTCATCAGGTTCTTTATGATGCTCAGTGCGCTTTATGCAAAAAATGGACCAAAGTAATTTTCCCGCCGGATGCGAAGAGGCCTGTTTATTGCAAACCTTGCCTGAATAAAATCAAAAAACCGGCCGTTCAAACTCCCGTAACACCCCAAAACCAAAACGTTGCGCTTCCAGCTCCCGAAAAGCCGAAAGAAAGCACGCCAGCCGTTTCTTTGAAAGAAGCGATGGATAAGGGCAGCGTTTCTTTCTCCGGCAAGCCTTTTCACGGCCAGGAAAATGAAGATAAAAACAAATTCAAAAGAAAGGAGGTTAATTTGGAAGAACTTAAAAAAACTTTGGAAGAATCTTTGAAAAAAATAGGCGGAGAAAACAATCAACCCAAAAAAGAGAATGAAAACTCTCAGTCAGTTTGACGTTAAAGGAAAAAAAATATTAGTTCGCTGTGATTTTAATGTTCCGCTTGATGAAAGCGGAAATATTTTAGACGCTTTCCGGATTAAACAGACATTGCCGACAATAAACTATCTGATTAAAAATGGCGCCGAAATAATTTTAATGAGTCATTTGGACCGGCCGGAAGGCAAAGAATTAAAATTCAGTTTAAAGCCAATTGCCGCGAAATTGGCGGAACTGTTGGCAAAGCCAGTCAAATTTATTGATGATTGTGTCGGAGAAAAAGTAGCGCAGGAAATCAGTAGAATAAAAACAGGTGAGATAGTGCTCTTGGAAAACCTGAGATTTTATAAAGAAGAAGAAGCTAACGATGATAATTTTGCCAAGAAATTAGCTGAATTCGGAGACATCTATATTAATGACGCTTTCGGCGCCAGCCATAGGATGCATGCTTCAATCGTAGGGGTGCCGAAATATTTGCCGGCCGGCGCCGGGTTGTTGCTGGAAAAAGAAATCAAGGTGCTGACTGCTTTAATGGAAAACCCCGAAAAACCTTTAGTGGCCTTAATCGGCGGAGCGAAAGTCGAAGAAAAAGCGGTCTTGATCGATAAGATTTCAAAAATAGCCGATTTTGTTTTAATCAGCGGCTTAATTCAAAGGGAGATTAAAGAAAAGAATGTCGAGACAAAATATCCCGAGAAAATAATCGGGCCTAAAGATGAAATTGACGGGGGGAAAGACGTCGGTACAGAATCCGTTAAATTTTATCAGGAGAAAATTAATTTGGCCAAAACTATTTTTTGGAACGGACCTTTCGGTCAAATTGAAAAAGAAGAATTTTCAAAGGGTACTGAAAAAATAGCCAAAGCGATTGTTGCGAGCTCAGCTTTTTCCGTTGTCGGCGGCGGCGAAACGGTTGAATTTATTAATAAGTTAGGCATTATTGACAAGTTTGGTCATGTTTCCACCGGCGGGGGAGCTATGCTGGAATTTTTGTCGGGTGAGAAATTACCGGGAATAGAAGCTCTTGGATAATCACATATAAGTATTGCCACTATGGAAATAAAAAATC
>JAVHRH010000075.1:0-1490 GCA_036171555.1 Parcubacteria group bacterium
GTCAGGAATAAAATCGGCCAATTCTTCTTTACCAAGACAGAACGTCGTCCAATGATTTTACCCGTCGTTATCGAAGTATAAAAATATGAGGGTATTTTCAGGGATTCAGCCGACTGGAGTTATCCATATCGGCAATTATCTGGGAGCGTTAAAACAATGGGTCGAACTTCAGGAAAAAAATGAATGCGTTTTTTGCATTGTTGATTTGCACGCTTTAACCGCCCCTTATAACCCGAAAAATCTCCAGCCTTTAATTTTGGAAAAAGTCATTGCCTACTTGGCCGCCGGGGTTAACCCCTCCAAATCCATTATCTTTATCCAATCGCAAATTAAAGAACACACCGAATTGGCTTGGCTGCTCAACACCGTTACTCCCGTGGGTGATCTTTTAAGAATGACTCAATACAAAGAAAAAGCCAAAAAATTTGAAAAAAATCTTAACGCGGGCCTCCTTAATTACCCTATCTTGATGGCGGCTGATATTTTGCTTTATCAAACAGACATTGTTCCGGTGGGAGAGGACCAAGAGCAACATGTTGAGTTTGCCAGAACAATAGCCAGAAAATTTAATCAAAAATTCGGCGAAACTTTCCGGGAACCCTCCGTTAAGCTTCCTAAAGTCGGGGCTAAAATAATGAGCCTGACCAATCCTTTAAAGAAGATGTCAAAAAGTGATAGTTCGGCCAGCTATGTCGGGCTTTTCGACGAGCCGGAAGCAATTAAAGAGAAAATTATGGCGGCCACCACCGATACCGGCAAAGTCATCAAATACGACCCGGAAAAAAAGCCGGGAATCAGCAATCTTTTGACTATCTATGCTCTTATGGCTAATAAATCTATCCGAGATCTTGAAAAAAAATTCAAAACCAAGGGCTACGCCGATTTTAAAAAATCCTTGGCCGAAACTTTAATCGCAGCCCTTGAACCTTTCCGCCGGAAAAGAAAAGAACTTCTTTCGAGAGAAGTTTATGTTAAAGAGATTCTGAATCAAAGCACCAAAAGGGCGCAAATTTTAGCTCAATCGACGCTGTCTGAAGTCAAGAAAAAAATGGGCTTGATTTAGTTTTTATTTACCAATCAAACTTGAGATACGGATATTCGTTAAGCTTGTCTTTGATAAGCTTTTTTATTTTTTCCAAACCATCTTTAGTTTTGGCTTCTGCCCTGATGACAAAAACGGGTTGAGTATTCGAAGGACGAAGTAAAAACCAACCATCACCGACATATCCCCTGATACCATCTATGTCTATAAATCTATCGCATTTACTTTTGAAGTATTCCACTAATTCCTTATTTAATTCAAATTTTTTATCATCCGGGCAGTTTATCCTATATTCCGGCGTTGCTTCATATTTTGGCAATTCCGCCATTATCTCTGAAAAATTTTTGCCGGAAGAAGAAATGATTTCCAAAACTTTAGCTAAAGCGTGAAGCGCATCGTCGAAATAATACCAATTATCGGTAACCCAATAATGGCAACTCATTTCTCC
>JAVHRH010000076.1:0-1359 GCA_036171555.1 Parcubacteria group bacterium
AAAGAATCCATATATGGGATTATACCTCCATATTGAGGAGTAGTGCAATAGCTGATAAAGTGATAATATAAATATGGCTCAAATTTCCAAAACATTAGGACAAAACATCAAGCGCATACGCTTGAAAAAGCGCATGTCGCAAGGCGACATTTGCCGAGCTATTGATATGGACAGAAGCTATATGAGCGCGATTGAAGGTGGCAAGGTAAATGTTACTATTGCTGTTTTAGAAAAGCTCGCCAAGGCGCTTAATGTTTCTGTTGATGAGCTACTGAAATAATTTTATGGAAAAAGAACTTACAAAAAATGGAGACGGAATTACTTGTCCAATAGCTGTGATTGTAAAAGACGGTAAGGTACTAACTGGCCATCGTCACTACACGCCGGATAAGTGGAAAAAAATTTCAGTATGGACAATTCCAGGCGGAAGGTCTGATATAGGCGAAACAATCGAACAAACTCTTAGACGAGAAGTTGCCGAGGAAGTTAATATTACTGATTTGGCAATTTTAGATTTTATAGGCGAAGTTCCAGGCGCAAAAGAGGGCGATATAGTCCTCATGTTTTATTGCACGACAAAGCAAGAAGCAAAGTTGATGGAGCCAGAAAAATTTTCTGAATGGAAATGGGTTCCGATCAAGGACTATATCGCTGGAGAATCATATAGTGGTTTCAATCCTCCGGCACGTAAAATGATTACTGATTATTTATTAAATATAAAATAATAATGACAAAGTCATTTATTCTTTTTGATTTTGATGGTGTCATAGCCGATTCATTTCGACCAGCTTTTGAAATTCAGAAAATGATTTGCCCCCATTTGACGGAGGACATTTATCGAAAAAGATTTGAAGGAAATATCAACGATTGGGAAGAACCGATAAATGTCCATACCGAAGAATGTCGGCACGATATTGATTTTTTCACCGAATATATTCCGAGGATGAAAAATGAAGTCCAAATCGTGCCCGGAATGAAAGATGTTATTATTGGTTTAGAGAAAAACTATACACTTATTGTAATTTCTTCCACAATCACTAGCCCCATACAAGAATTTTTAGAAGGGCACGATTTGGCTAGCCATTTTGCTCAAGTTATGGGTAATGATGTACATAAAAGCAAAGTTGAAAAAATGAAAATGGTTTTTGAAAAATACGGCGTGAAAGCCAAAGATTGCGTTTTCATCACTGATACACTCGGCGATATGCACGAAGCAGAAAAAATGGGAGTTGGGGCGATTGGCATTACTTGGGGCTTTCACACGCCGGAAACTTTGCTCCGAGGAAAACCATTTCGACTTGTTGAAAAACCAAATGACCTTTTGACTGCCGTCACAGATTACTTTAAGGTATTAAAGTA
>JAVHRH010000077.1:0-6676 GCA_036171555.1 Parcubacteria group bacterium
CCGGGACCCAAAACCGAAAGTAATCGTTTATGCTCAAGTTCGGCCAAGAAATTTTCTTGGTTCATAAACTGAGAAAATTGGGAAAGCATAAAGAATTCCTTTACCACCGCTATCAAAATTTTGGGATTAATCAACTGTGTCGGCATTGATATTTCCATGGCGTTTAAGGTTGACATCCGGTCTTGGATAACCCTGCGCATTCTGGCGAAACCGACTCGTAATCTGTTCTGAACCAATTCCCCTACCGCTCTCACGCGGCGATTGCCGAGATGGTCAATATCATCGGCTTCGGCCATCGGTTCGTTATTAAGTTTGACAATTTCTTTGATAATAGCTATTAGGTCTTCCAAATCAAGCTGTCGCGATTCTTTCTTGAGATCCAACCGCTGGTTGATTTTAAAGCGACCAACCGGAGAAATATCATAACGGTCAAATCGCGAGAACATCGGTTGAACCAAAGAACGGGCATTGTCAGCCGTAGCTAAATCGCCGGGACGCAATCTTTTATAAATTTCCACGAAAGATTCATCCTCATTGGAAGCGGTGTCTTTTTGGAGAGTCGGTTCAATCGCTTTGCCGAAGATTTTAAGCATTTCTTCGTTGGTCAGCGATTTCTTTTTATCGGCAACCGCGGCAAAAATTCGCAAAAGACAGGTAATCGGAACTTTTCTTTTCCGATCTATTTTTACGCCGATGAAGCCGTTGGGTTCGGATTCTATTTCAAGCCAGGCGCCACGGTTGGGAATTACTTTAGCGCCGAAAAATTTCCGTCCCCGGAAAACATCGGCTGAAAAATAAACGCCGGCTGACCTGATTAACTGGGAAATCACCACTCTTTCTACGCCGTTAATTATAAATGTTCCCCGTTCGGTCATCATCGGGAAATCGCCAAAATAAATTTTCTGGGTATTACTGGTTTTAGAGAGGTTGTTTATTAACTTTAATTTAACCCGGAGAGTGGCTTCGTAGCTTTGCTCTTTATACTGAGCTTGAATTTCGTCATATTTTGGTTCATCAAAATCAAAACCAAGAAAATGAAGTTCCAATTCTTTTCCGGTCCGGTCCTTAATCGGAAAAAATTCTTCAAAAAGTTCTTTTAAGCCGGCGGTTAAAAGCCATTTATAGGATTTAGTTTGAATTTCTATCAGATTTGACTCCTCAATAAACGGCTTTTGATAAGAAGAGAAATTTTTCTTTATTAAAGAATTCATTTAAATCTTAAATAGTTTTTTAGATATTTTTGACGATTTTTGTTTTGCTCTTCCAGAGTTTTGGAAAAAATCGTTTCTTTCGTTTGGGAATCTGAAAGATAAAACCAATAATCTGAAGTTTTAGGGCTTAAAGCGGCCTGTATCGCCGTCTGACCCGGATTGGCAATTGGAGTCGGCGGCAAGCCTAAATTCAAGTAAGTGTTATAAGGCGAATCCAACTTTAAATCGCCCGTTGATAACTTATACTGAGAACAGGAATAAAAATCCCCTTGGCATTTAGCATAAAGAACAGTCGCGTCGGCTTGGATAGGCATTCCCACTTTCATCCGTTTATTGAGAATCCCCGCCACCAATTGCCGATCGTTAAAAACCGGAACCTCTTTTTCTAAAATAGAAGCTAAAATCAAAATTTGATACCAATTATCTTTTTGGCTTATTAACGGCCAAGCTTTGTTTAAAAAATTATCAAAAAATTTTTTAGCCGCCTCTTCGACTGAAGAGTCAATTTTGAAACGATAAGTATCAGGATAAAGGAAACCTTCTAAATTGTCAATACCTTCCAAATAGGGATAAATTTTTGCCAAGCCGCTATTTTTAAAATCAAAATTAACTAGTGAATTTTTTGGGATAATATTTGCCGAACTCAAAGCCCGGTCTATTCCTTTAAGAGTTGACCCTTCAATGATAGTGACGGAAATCTCCTGGCTTGCATCATCAATCAAAAAATTAATTATTTCCGGGACACTCAGGCGGCCGTTCAATTGATAAATGCCCGATTTCAAATGCCGGGCTTTGCCCGTGAAAATAGCGTAAAGTTTGAAAACGGTTATTGACCGGATTATCCGGGCTTGAGAAAGAGCGGCGGAAACTTCTTTCAATCCCTGCCCTTTTTCAATTTTCAATTCAAATTTTATATCCGAACCGATCGGCTTCAACCCGTTGAAATAAAAAACAGAAAACAAAATCAGAACTGCTGCCAGTATTATTCCGCCAACCAAAATAAAACTCACCCTTTTGTTAAAACGAGGATTCAATTGCAATATTTTGTATTATACCGACCAGCAAAGCGTTAGTCAACAGACTGGACCCCCCATAACTGAAAAAAGGAAAAGTTATCCCCACTACCGGTGAAAGGCCCAGGCAAGAACCGATATTAAAGAAAAATTGCGAAGCGAGGGCAATAGAAGCTCCCAAGCAAATAAATTTGGCGCAGTTGCCTTCCGATTTAATGCCGATCTTAATAATTCTCCAAATAATCAGCAAAAAAGCGGCAATCAAAAGAAAGCCGCCGACCAATCCCCATTCTTCCACGAAAGCGGAAAAAATAAAATCGGTTTGGGCTTCCGGCAGAAAGCCCAGCTGGCTTTGCGTCCCCTGCTCGAAGCCTTTTCCGAATAATCCCGCCGAACCGATGGCGATCTTTGACTGAATCACATTATAATTCGTTCCCAAGGGATTCCGTTCCGGAGAAATAAATCCTAAAACTCTTTCTTTTTGGTAGGGCTTCAGAAAAGTTATCCAAAGAACAGAGAATATTAAAATAAAAATTAAAAAACTGGCGAAAATCCTCTGCCATCTCAAACCGTTTACTATCAAAAAACTGAACCAAATACCGAAAAAAATTATAGCCATACCCAACGAGGGTTGAAGAGCCACCAAGGCCGCCGGAATGAAAAAATAAATCAATGAAATGAATATATTTTTGGTTAATGAAACTTCAAGATGACGGCGCGAAAAAAAACTGGCGAAAATAAGAATCAAAGAAATTTTTGCCAATTCCGAGGGCTGAAACTGGAAATTACCGATTAACAGCCAGCTGTGAGCGCCCCGGATGGGCCTGAAAAAAAAGGCGGCAATCAATAAAACAATCGTCAGCCAATAAAAAGACAGCAAAAACCAATTTTGGGTTATAAGCCACCGCCAGTTGATTTTAGCCGCGAAAAAAATAATCAAAAAACTCAATGCGTACCAAATAAGTTGGATTTGAAAAAGCGCCGGTTTGGTAGACGAAAGCGACATTAAACTGGCCGCGGCTATAAAAATCAAAGCGCCGATAAGCCACCAATCTATTTTTTTAAACATTAAAATTTAGCTGATAAAGGCTCAATAAAAATCTTGGTTCTGTTTGTGTCTATTTTTTTTATCCAGTCGCCTTTTGGGAATTCAATGGAAAAAGCCCGCTGTTCATCCCCTTTAAGGTCAGTTAAGGTTGTGTAAGATGCGTTTAAGATTTGACTTCCTTCAAGATTATAAAGAAGGGCTATAATTTTTGTTTGAGATATTAAAAGAGGATTTTTATTTCTGACGATGCCTTTCACCGTCACGCTTCCGTTTGAAATTACCGTTTGATGGGAAGGATTTTCTAAATCAGGTTTAAACATTTCTTCCTGTGACTGCCAAACAATACTTGAAGCGGATATTTCCAGTTCCACTTGTTTTGCGTCTTGGGGATTAACCGGGACAGCGGTTTCTACTAGATATTTCACTTCGCCGCTATAAATAAACGACTGGCCTTCAACGGTTTTCAGTAAGCCGAAAGGGCCGATGATTTTAAACTGGTAAGAAAAACTTTTAGCCCCGAAGCTTAAATTGGGATTGGTAATTTCGGCCAATAGTGTTATTCCGTTTTCTCCGGCCGGCAAAGCTAACGCCCAATCACCCGCCAGATCTTTTAATTGAGTCAATTCGCAAGGCGGGCAAACCCCGCCGCAATCAATTTCTTTTTCGCCCTGATTTTTAATTTTGTCAAAGCAGGTCGGCGCGGGTTTTAAAAACAAAATATAAATCAGCCAAAAAATAATAAATAATATTAAAAAATAGAGAGCGCCGTAAAGCAGTTGTTTTACTAAACGCGGGGTCATACGTAAATATTACAACTAAAAACTAAAATACTAAATACTAAAATAAAAATCCCCGGCAAAGCCTACTTTCGCCCCGAAGGACTATCATCAGCGCTTATGGCTTTTACTTCCGTGTTCGGAATGGGAACGGGTAGGACACCATAAACTGTATCACCGAGGAATGCCAAATTTATTAAAATTTACAAGCTGAAAGCGCAGTCAAATTTTACCATAAATTTGCGCACCCAGCACATAATGCGTTATGTGCTGGGTAAAGGTTTTCTAACAAAATTTTCTTCGCCTATACTGGCTTGAAAATTTTGAGAAAGCCCTTTAGACAACTTTTTGAGGTAGAGAATCGGTGGTCTATTAGTACCTCTCGGCTGAACTCCTTACGGAGCTTACACCTAAGGCCTATCAACCCTGTAATCTTCAGGGGACCACCTAAATAATAAATTATTTAGTGATACTTAATCTTGGGAGGGGCTTCGCGTTTAGATGCTTTCAACGCTTATCCCGGCCGAACATAGCTACCCGGCGGTTCAGCAGGTGCTGAAGCCGGTAGACCAGAGGTTCGTTCAACTCGGTCCTCTCGTACTAGAGTCGACTTCCCTCAAGTATTCATCGCTGACAGTAGATAGAGACCAACCTGTCTCACGCATATTGGTCACTTATTACTAAGTGTATTGGACTATATCTTCACCCCAATAATAATCGGGGGGCTAACGTTTAGTCTCTACGGGCTTCTTTAATTCATAAAGAGTTCCCTCGGTATTGCCCTAATCATCAATTAGGGTTCCACCGATATTAGTTAGCTAAATTATTAAACTATTGGAATATAGAAATTACTTTCTATAACCGCCGTGATTGATGTCATAATCCTCGGATTCAAACCGTTCAATTCACAAAACTTGATTTATATTTTATGAACTCAACGGTTTGAACCCAGCTCGCGTACCCTTTTAATTGGCGAACAGCCAAACCCTTGGGGCCTTCTTCAGTCCCAGGATAGGGTGAGCCGACATCGAGGTGCCGAGCGGAGCCGTCGATATGGACTCTCGGGCTCCACCAGCCTGTTATCCCCGGGGTAGCTTTTATCCGGTGTCTCCGACCTTTCTATAAAGAATCGTCGGGTCACTAAGTTCTGCTTTCGCATCTGCGCGGCCTGTCAGCCTTGCAGTTAAGCCGGCTTTTGCCTTTACGCGTCCAGCCCGATTTCCATCCGGGCTAAGCCGACCTTAATAAACTCCTCCGTTACTCTTTAGGAGGATAACGCCCCATTAAAACTGCCCGCCAGACAGTGTCTCCGAACGTTTTTGCCGTTCAGATTAGATTTTAAAACTCGAAAGATGGGTGTTTCATTGTCGGCTCCATTCCGCCCGAAAGCGAAACTTCAAAGCCTGCCCACTACGCTACGCATTAAAGTTCTAAAAACAATATCAAGCTGCAGTAAAGCTCCCGGGGTCTTTTCGTCTTACTGCCAGTACCCCGCGTCTTCACGGGAATCGCATTTTCATCGGGCTCTTCGTTGAGACAGTTCTCCAGTCGTTACGCCTTTGATGCGCTCCGGAACTTACCCGGAAAGGAATTGCGCTACCTTAGAACGGTTATAGTTACCGCTGACATTGACGAGGGCTTCGGGCGGCAAGCAATGCACCTTGCGGCACACCACCCCCACCGTTAACCTTCTCGCATCGGTCAGGCGTCACCCCCTATACATCCTCTTACGAGTTAGCAGGGAGCTGTGTTTTTGGTAAACAGTCGCCAGAGATTCTTTCGCTGCGTCCCTCCCCAGTTTTGGTATCAAACAAGCTATTTTTTAGCCGCTTGAAAAGTTCAATTTTACCACTGCCGTGAATTTTTAATCTTTTTTCACGAAGCAATGCGTCTGATTTTAATCGGTATGCTTCTGCATAGATCAAAATCCATTCACCTTGCTTGCGAGTAGTAAATTTTTTGCCTTTAGCATTATGCGTCGCCAATCTTCTCTTAAGATTGTTTGTTATGCCAATATAAATTTCGTTAGAAACATTATTTTGTATAACATATATTATCCACATAATAATTACTTTACCAAAACTGGGGAGGGAAAGACATATTGCGAACTTACGTCTGCTTTTTTGCCGAGTTCCTTAACGAAGGATTACCCGTTCCCCTGAGGCTCCTCGCCTCACCCACCTGTGGCGGTTTACGGTACGGAGCCCATTAACATAACTCTTAGAAGGTTTTCTTGGAAGACTCTTCAACTGAATTGAATCGGTAAAAACCAAAACTTTTTTCGGTCTCCGAAATTCGCCATTAAAGGCAGCTCCAACAGATTTTCTGGTCGGAGCCTTTCTTGAGACAAACAACGCCAAACCATTAAGGCGCTCAATTTTATTTTCTTCGTCACTCCATCGATAATTAATGGGCAGGTCGGAATATCAACCGACTGTCCTTTAGCTGCGGCTTACGCCATTGCCTTAGGGCCGCCTAACCCTCCGTCGATTTTCGTTGCGGAGGAAACCTTGGATTTTCGGGGATCAGATTTCTCATCTGATTTGTGATTACTCATGCCAACATTCTCTCTTCCCAGCGCTCCAGTCGCCCTCGCGGGTCGACCTTCACAGCGGCTGGAAATGCTCT